>DATCEW010000022.1:0-8426 GCA_036509865.1 Minisyncoccota bacterium | reverse complement strand
CCACCGAGGTGGTGCGCTCCCGAGGATTTTACGGGAGCTTATTGGTGGCGCTGCTGCCTCTTGCCTATCTTATCTCCGCGTTTTTTTCGGTAGACCGCTCCGTCGCGTTTACGGGGTTTAGCGTAGAGAGTGACACCGTCCTCTTTACCACGCTCCTGTTTTTGGCGTTTGTCGTTTCGTTTGCGCTCTTTCGCACCTTGCGCACGGTGCGCATGCTGCTCACGGTGGTGTTTTGGGCGCTGGTAGCCGCAGCTATCTTCCAATTTATCTCCATTGTCTTCGGATCTGCGGCGATACCGCTTGCCACCTTTGCAGACCGCTCAGTCAACCTTATCGGCAAGTGGAACGACCTCGGTATTATGGCGGGGCTTCTTGTGATGCTCCTTTTGGCGCGCGTGGAGCTTACGGGGCTCTCCAAAGCTTGGCGCATTGTTGCCGGTATCGTACTTGCGGGCTTGGCGGTGCTTCTCGGCATCATTAACTTCTCTCTCGTGTGGGGGCTTGTGCTCGGATTCTCCATCGTCCTCTCGATCATGTACCTGCTGATGTATCGCTCTTTGGCTTCCGCAGATGCTGCTCACACTCATTGGGTAAAGAGGCTGCCTTGGTTCTCAATTGCCGCCGCTTTTATCTCTATTTTGTTTCTCTTCTTCGGCTCATCACTCAGCACAAACCTTACCAATCTTTTTCCTGTCTCCTCTCTTGAGGTGCGCCCTTCCTACTCCTCGACACTCGGCATTATCGACGCCGCCCGCGCGGGCTCTCCAAAGCGCATGCTGGTGGGCACTGGCCCCAACACCTTTGGGGAGGAGTGGCTCCTCCACAAGCCTGCCGAGGTAAATCAATCGACTTTTTGGAGCCTCGACTTTAACGTCGGCTTCTCAACCTTTATTACCGCGCTGGGCACTGTCGGCCTCCTTGGAGTGCTTGCGTGGCTGATGCCATTTCTTTTGGTCCTTGCAAGCCTTGTGCGCGTCGTCCGCCTCGGAGTGCTTAATCACGAAGATAAAATAGTCGCCACCACGCTTGGCATTGCAAGCCTCTTCTTGCTCTCTTCCATCTTCCTCTATGTGCCAAGCCAAAATATTATTCTGCTCGCTCTCGTGCTCGCCGGAGCGACCTTCGGCTTCCTGTGGAGACAAGGGCAAAGCGCGCCACACTCCGGAGAATCATCCACTCGCTTTGGCGCCATCATGGTGCTCGCTACCATGGTAGTGCTGGTCGCGCTTGTAGTATGGAGCGGTATTGCCACCGGCCGCCGCCTTATTGCCGAGAGTTACACCGGCCACGGTGCACAGGCTCTCTCAAACGGAGATATCAACGGCGCACTAAGCGATGCTTCTTTTGCGCAAAAAGTAGATACTAACGGCGACACCTTGCGCCTTTTGGTAAATGCGTACGGCGCACAGCTGCAGCAGATTGCCGCATCCACGTCCACTCCTGCTGCGGACGTGCAAAAGCAATTTGCAGCCATCGTGCAATCGGCCATAACCACTGGTCAAGCCGCCGAGAAGCTTAATCCGGTCGATTATCGTCCTACGCTTGCTCTTGCACAGGTCTATGACTTTCTCTCGAGCCTCAAGGTGCAAGGGGCGGCGCAAACCGCGCTTACTACCTATCAACAGGCGGCTGCAGAGGATCCAACCAATCCTGCTATCCCGCTTGCGATAGCGCGTCTTGCCGCAGCGCAGGGTAATCAGCAAATAACCACCGCCTTCCTCACGCAGGCGCTCACGCTTAAACCTAACTACACCGATGCCATATTGATGGTGGTGCAGCTTGATGTAACAAACAAAGACATCCCCAACGCCATCAAAGCGGCAACCGCCGCCGCGCAAACGGCTCCCGGCGATGCGCCCATATGGTTTGAGCTCGGATTGCTGTATTACTCCTCGGGCGATGCAACGCATGCGGCGCAAGCGCTCCAGCAAGCGGTTACTATCCAGCCCGACTACGCCAACGCCAAGTACTTTCTCGGACTCTCCGACTACATCTTAAAAGACAATGCGGGCGCTATAAAACAATTTCAGGATTTGGCACAAAGTAATCCTGGTAATGCAGAGGTTACACTTATCTTGAGCAATCTTGAAGCGGGCAAACAGCCTTTTGACGGAGCGCAGCCTCCGGTGACGACAACGCCGCAAGCACGGGACACCGCTCCTGTGGCTCAATAAAAAGAGATCGGGTGCTTGTTATACTTATTTTAGCAAGCTAAAATGGGTGCATGAAGGCTCGTTTTCTCTCTGCAGTCGGGCGAGAAATACGGGGGATGCACGAGGCCGCTTATCTGTTAGCGGGCTTCGGGCTTCTCTCGCAGATTCTCGCCCTTTTGCGTGACAGGATTTTGGCATCGCACTTTGGCGCCTCGCACACGCTCGACATTTACTACGCGGCGTTCCGCATACCCGACTTCCTGTTTGCCACGGTCGCTTCGTTGCTCTCCTTGTATGCGCTCTTGCCGGTGCTCTCGCGGCTTGAGCATAAAGAAGAGGGCCTCATGGTTGCCTTTTTGCGCGACATGCTGCTCGTGTTTTTTGTCGGGATGGGGATTATCGCCGGCATCCTGTTCTTTTTTGTGCCGACGCTTGTTGACCTCATTGCCCCGGGGTTTGTAAGCGACCCGGTATCGCACGCGCAGCTCATCCTCCTTATCCGTATTTTGCTTTTGCAGCCCATCTTTTTGGGCGCATCCAACACGCTGGCGGCTTTAACCCAACTGCGACATCGCTTCGTGCTCTACTCTATCTCGCCGCTTCTTTATAATCTCGGCATCATCTTTGGTGCGGTATTCCTTTATCCTCACCTGGGTCTGGCGGGCCTCGGCTGGGGCGTAGTGCTCGGGGCGCTTATGCACATGGCTGTGCAAATGCCGTTTTTCTTTTCCGAGAAGAGCGCCGAGCATTTGCCGTTTAATGAAATAATGAAGCCTCTCAAAGAGGTGCTGTTGCTGAGCGTCCCGCGCACGCTCGCGCTTGCAGCGGGGCAGATATCACTGCTCGCAATCGTCGCGCTCGCCTCATTTTTGACATCCGGCTCGATTGCCATTTTTACCTTTGCCTTCAATCTGCAGGCGGTGCCGCTTACCATTATCGGCGTATCATACTCGGTCGCGGCGTTCCCGACGCTAGCGCGATTGCACGCCGAGGGCAAAAAGCGGGAGTTTGCCGAGCATATCGAAGCGGCGCTGCGGCACATGCTTTTTTGGGCTATCCCGGCCACCGTGTTTGTCATTGTGCTGCGCGCACAGCTGGTGCGCGTTATCCTCGGGGCGGGCGCATTTGATTGGTCGGCAACAAGGCTCACCGCTGCGGCGCTGGCGCTGTTTGTTATTTCTCTCGCCGCTCAGAGCATTTCGCTCCTCATTGCGCGCGCGTACTATGCCGTGGGCGACACCCGTAAGCCGCTCTACCGCGGCATCATTGATATCGTCGTATCGATAGGCAGTGCGGTTGCCCTTGTGGCTATCTTCCATAGCAGCATCTTTTTTCGGGATTTTATCGAGTCGCTGCTTCGCGTCTCCGACCTTCCCGGTACGACCGTGCTCATGCTCGCGCTCGGCTACTCGCTCGGAGCGCTTGCACAATGTTTTGTCGGTTTTTCGTTCATCTTGCGCGACTTTTCTATCCCTCGCCGCGGCCTCTCGCGCCTCAGCTTCCAGAGTTTTAGCGCCAGCGTCTGTGGCGGCGCCATCAGCTACCTTATCCTGAGCGCAACCGGCATAGCGGGCGAGATAAACACCACGCTGGGGCTTGTCATCCAGGGGTTGCTCTCGGGTTTGGCAGGTTTAGCAGTTACTATCTTTGTACTCTGGCTGCTCAAAAATCAAGAACTTGCCGAAGCCTTTGCAGCCTTTACCTGCTACTTTAAAGACACCCCCAAAGTAGCCCTCGAGCCCACCGACATCTCCTCGTAGGTAGTTTTAAAGGGTAAAAAAAGGTAGAGTGTTGCAATGCAGCAGATACGCAACTTTAGTATCATCGCCCACATTGACCACGGCAAAAGCACTCTGGCTGACCGGTTTTTGGAGATCACCCACACTATTGAGGCGCGCAAAATGCGCGAGCAGGTGCTCGACTCGATGGATCTTGAGCGCGAGCGTGGAATCACCATCAAGATGCAGCCGGTGCGCATGGCGTGGGGAGAGTATATTTTAAACCTCATAGACACGCCGGGGCATATCGACTTTTCCTACGAGGTGTCGCGTGCGCTTACTGCCGTCGAGGGGGCGATTTTGCTTGTGGATGCCACGCAGGGCGTGCAGGCACAAACGCTGACCACCCTGCGCAGCGCGCGCGAGCTGGGGCTGGTTATCGTGCCCGCTATCTCTAAAATAGATTCGCCCATTGCCGACGTGCCCTCCACCCGCGTGCAGGTGGCAAAACTTTTGGATATTAAAGAGGAAGATATTTTACTCTGCTCCGGCAGGACGGGGGAGGGGGTTGAGGAGTTACTTAAAGCGGTGATTGAAAGAGTCCCGCCGCCTAAGGGAGCTTCGGGGCAAAGTGCTTCCCGCTCACCCTCAACCCTCGCAAGCGAGGGTGTCGGCGTTCACGTCCAGCACTTTACCCCGGCGCTCCCGCGTGCCCTCATTTTTGATTTCCAATACTCCGACCATCAGGGTGTCATTGTTTTTTTGCGCTTGTTTGCCGGGAGCATCAACAAAGGCGACACCTTGGAGTTTGCCGCCACAGGGCGCAAATTTCAAGCGCTTGAGGTCGGCACCTTTTCTCCAAAGCCGATGCCCAAGAACGCGCTTATGGCGGGCGAGATAGGATATGTGGTTACCGGCATAAAAGAGCCGGGGTTTGCGCGTGTGGGCGATACTATCCGGCAATGGCGTTCGGCAACCGCTCCGCTTGGTGGCTATGCAGAGCCGAGGCCTGTGGTGTGGGCTTCCATCTACCCCGAGTCGCAAGATGACTTTACCGCCCTGCGCCAAGCGCTGGAGCGCCTGCGCCTCTCCGACTCATCACTTTCATTTGAGGAGGAGTCCTCAGGCATGCTCGGGCGCGGGTTCCGTTGCGGACTCCTCGGTATGCTCCACTTGGAGATAGTAACCGAGCGCCTGCGCCGCGAAGCAAATCTCTCGCTGGTGGTTACCAGCCCGAGCATTACCTACGAGGTTGAGCTTAAAAATGGCGAACGCAAAACCATATACTCGCCGTCGCTTTTTCCGGAGTTTGGCGACATCGTCCGCGTGTGGGAGCCGTTTGTCGTCGCCGAAATCTTGCTGCCCGGGAGCTATCTCGGAGCCGTGGTGCCGCTTTTGTTTGAGCACGAGGCGGTCACCGACTTGACCGAAAACTTTTCAGAAGAGCGGCTCATGCTCCACGTGACGATGCCGCTGCGCGAGCTTATGCGCAACTTTTTTGACAAGCTTAAGAGCGCTTCAAGCGGCTACGCGAGCATCTCGTATGAGATGCGGGAGTTGCGCCTTGCCGAGGTTGCGCGACTCGATGTGCTGGTTGCCGATGAGCTCGTTCCCGCGTTTACCCGCATAGTCGCCAAACATCGCGTCGAGGAGGAGGCGATATCCGCGGTGGAAAAGCTGTACGGTATTTTGCCCAGGCAGCAGTTTACGACTAAAATCCAAGGGCAGGCGCTGGGGCGGATCGTCTCTTCGCGTACGCTCTCGGCACTCAGTAAGGATGTCACGCAGCACATGTACGGCGGCGACATTACCCGCAAAATGAAACTGCGCGAAAAACAAAAGAAGGGAAAAAAGAGGATGCTAAATCGCGGCAAGGTCAATATCCCGGAAGAGGTGTTTTTGAAAATGATAAAATCAGAGTAACCCTCTGACAGGCTCAGAGTAAAAAGTTCGGAACTTTTTAAAACACCAGCGCAAAGTAGGAAAATATCATGGATAGGATGACCACTACGGCCAGTGCTATCCCAAAAATACGCGCCCGCTTGTCGTGCTTGCCCTTGTCTTGTCCGTACATATTCATATTAGGGTATTATAAACAGATATGCGCGATTTTACCAAGCGCCAAAATCCGCGGCGGCAGGTCCTCCGTTTTTTTGCCGGAGTGGCGGGCATACTCCTGCTCTTTTTTGTTACCTTTGGTGCGGTGCGCGCCGTGTGGGGTATGTACGGCAAATTTGCCGAGGCGGCTGAGAGCGACAGCGAAGCCCGGCAAAATTTAACGGAGCTTAAAGCGCAGGAGGCGCAGGTAAGCGCTGCGGTAGAGGCGCTCTCAAGCAGCAGAGGCCAGGAGGCGCAGCTGCGGCAATCCTACGGCGTTGCGCTCCCCGGGGAGGGGGAGATCCAAATAATCGAGGAAAGCGCCTCAAGCACCGCTGAGCCGGCGCCGCAGGCCAATATATTGGTGCGCATATGGCACGCCGTGTTCCCCTGAATATGGTAAATTAGTAGCCTATGCGAGTGTAGTTTAGTGGCAGAATAGGTGCTTCCCAAGCACTTGGCGGGAGTTCGATTCTCCCCACTCGCACCAAAATATGGTATATTTTATGTACTAAAAATTAACTGAAAGAAAGCCGCGCCCAAAGGACGATTGCGCGGCATGATTTCGACAAAATCACATATGGATAAACAAGTTACCATCTACTCAACGCCCACGTGCCACTTTTGCCAGATGGCCAAAGAGTTTTTTGCCGAAAAAAACGTGCCCTATACAGCTTACGATGTCGCGAGCGATGCCGCAAAGCGCACTGAGATGATAAAGCTTACCGGCCAGCTTGGTGTACCTGTCATCATGATAGGCGACGATATCCTGGTCGGCTTTGACCGCGAAAAGGTGGCTGCCAAACTTGGTATTGCCGCTTAGTTTATATTTATTTGGTCACAAGTATGTCTTTGTGTGCCCTTGGTAGGAATCGAACCTACATCTACTCCTTAGGACGGAGCTGTTCTATCCATTGAACTACAAGGGCCTCTCTGCCCAAAGGCTGGGCTTCTAGAGCAGAGTAGCATAGGATAACTGCCTGTGCATCACTTTTTTCTTGCTATAATCACAAGCGTGGATCCGCGCAAAGAAGACGAGCTCTTGCAGATAGCAAAAGACACCAATCATACGGTGCATAAGATGCGCCGCTCGCAATTGTGGGGGCGCTTTTATCAGGTAGTGTGGTGGATTATTATTCTTGCGGTCTCCGGTGCAGCGTACTATTACTATGCGCAGCCCTATGTTAATAAACTAGAGCAATTGTACGTGCAGCTGCAGCAAGGCAGCCAGCAGGCGCAAGGGGTAGGCAACCAGATATCAAGCTTTTTTGGCAATTGGCTCCCGCACTCAACCCCTTCGACAAATGCAGGGCAAGCAACCACCACAACGCAATAGTGTTACTGTAGATGATGAAAAAAGCACTCTGCTATGGTAGAGTGGCTTTGTTTGTCCATGCGGGCGAGCAATTGCCTGGGTAGCTCAGTTGGTAGAGCATTTCCCTGAAGAGGAAGGGGTCGCCGGTTCGAGCCCGGCCCCAGGCACAAGAAAAATCCCCAAATCGGGGATTTTTTAATTTGATTTAACTTTGAGCTTGGCGTGGCGGCCCTTGTCGAGCTTGGGGAGTTTTATAACCAGCAGGCCGTGCTTCTCGGTGGCCTCCGCCTCCTCTATCTCTACCTCTTGAGGTAAGACTATTGTACGGCTAAAGGAGCCCCAGTACAGCTCTTGGAAGAAAAAGTCGCCCGCGGTGCCCTCTACGGCGCGCTCGCGCTTGCCGCGTATCGTAACCATGTCGCGCGTTATCGATATGTCTAAATCCTCCGGTCTCACGCCGGCTATCATCGCTTTAATGATGAGGTGGGTGGGAGTCTCGTATACATCTACCGCCAGCTCTCCGTCCGCCTCCTCCTCGGGGAGCTCCGGAGCGCTCTCTGCGCTGCGTGCGGGGCTCAGTTTGCGGGCCTGCCCTTGTGGCTGCGGCGTATAGCTGGAGCCGCCGCTTTCGAGATCTTCAAAAGAGTAGTCATTTTCGCCGCCGGAGCCGCCGGTAAGCCATTCAAAAAGGGATTTTTTATCTCGTGCCATATGTAATTTAACAATAGTCCCGTACCGGATGCTTTATATTTTCGACAACCAGCAGTACTGCAATGATACCAAGCCAGATGCACATGAATATAAAGAAGGTTGCATCTCCACCTTGTCCAAGTATAAAAAAATTAAACAGCGTGTGCAAGGCGGTTGCAAGGATAACTCCGCCGAGCGCATAGAGCCGGCGAAGACCCGAGCTTTTATAAAATGATAATGCCAGCGAAATCCCGATAAGGGAGGAGGAGAGCGTGTGGAGGAGCGTTGCGCCGATAAACCGCAAGTCGCCGGTAACAACTCCGTGGAGTGCGCCTTGCTGCAGCGAGCCGAAGAGGAACAAAGCATTTTCCACCGCGGCAAAGCCGAGTGCGGCGGTAACCATATAGATGACCGCGTCAAGCGGCTCGTCAAAAACGTACGAGCGCAGGGATA
>DATCEW010000021.1:0-4064 GCA_036509865.1 Minisyncoccota bacterium | reverse complement strand
TAAAATTGCTTTGGCCGTCCGATCCGATACCAACGCCCGAACCATTGTTCGAGTCGATTACGTTACCCGTAATTGTTACGCTGTCCGACGGATTAAGGTATATGCCGCGGTAGTTATTTTTGATGCTGTTGTCCTTAATAGTGAGATTGTTGGCTGCATACCCCGTTTCGATGCCGTTGCTTTGATCGGGCGTTGTAACAGTTTCGATGATGTTGTTCTGGATAGTGACACCCGGTGTGCCGGACGGCTCCACCGTAAAGCCGTCATTGTGACCCCCATCTACATATCCATGTTCTACCGTAAACCCGTCAACGACTGTCCCATCGGCAGCGGTTTGGATGTAGAATCCTCCATCAACGATAGATTCTATGCCTCTGGTACCCGGAGTAGCACCGACCGAAATACCGGCATTAGCTCCATTAATCCTGAGTTTCTTATTTACCAGAACTTGCTCTGTGTATGTGCCCGCCGCGACAATGATGGTATCGCCGGCTGCTGCGGCATTTACCGCTGCTTGAATGGTTGGCTGACCACTCGGAACACTAATGATTGCTGCAAACGCGAACGAGGGGAGGATTAAAAACGCTGCGGTGATTGCTGCTGAAGCAAAAACGGGGATATATCTTTTCATACGGTTTTTTTAAAACTAATAATTTTTAATAATGTACAAACCAACCACTGCTTGATTAATACTACAAAGAACGGCACGCTGATAATAAAAACAAAACACCTAAAACATGCCCCGAAATTGCACCGCCACAATACTACACCTACTTTGCAAATGAGCACAATGTTGCCCCTGTTTTTGCCAGCCCATTGTTCCATGCCAAGTATGAAGCCTCCCTGAAGCGGGCTCGGGCACTTGCCTTCAATAAAAAATAGTGGTCTTACCGCGTCACGCAAATGGCGAGGCTCCCCGGGATAGCCGCCTCGGCGGCGGCCGGAGCGCACACCGTGATACGTGAGCTGGTGCTGCTTTGCGCTATGGTATAGCCGGTAGTGTACGAGCTGCCATCATTTGCCAAAGTGCCGCTTGTGGGGTCAACCGGTATCTCGGCCATATAGGTGGGCACGATGCAGCCGCGCAAATCATAGCCGCCGGTGCTTGCTATGGGAGTGGAGGTTGCTGGGAGCGCACCGGCAAGGCAGTTAAAGATGCCTTTATTGTCGGCAATATTTTGCCCCACCGCGTTGAGGATAGACTCGACATTGCTTTGGCGCTCTGAGTTGCGCGCCTCGGCAAACTGGCGTGCCGGGTTGATGGCAATGATAACTATCGACGCCAAAATAGCGATAATGCCTATGACCACTAAAATTTCGATAAGCGTAAAACCCTTTGCTACTAATGTTTTTTTCTGTCCTTTATAAAAAATGTCCTTTATAGCTGGCATGGCCCGCACTCTACCAGGTTAATTAACTTCCTGCCAGGAGTTGATGATAATCGCCTGTCCTCCATAGGACTGCCCCATGTAATTGCCGGACGGGTTTGCTACGGTTGCCTCCGCCTCGACCGTGCTAAACGCTCCTTGGTAGTTGGCTGAGGTGGTAATAAGTACCGTGCGGGAGTTGGGAGAGCCGGCGCCTAGGTCGGTAATTGACGTAAGGTAACAGGAGTCTTGCCCGAGAGAAAAAAGCAGCCCTTGGCCCGGCACATAGGCCGAGTTTAGAGCGGGAGTATAAGCATAGTTTTGCGCCAAGTTGAGGAGAGCTATGTTGGTGCACGACTCGGCTAAGCCAAGCGCCGCTCGCTTGTACTCCGCATTAAGCGCATTAAACCGGGCAAAAAAACCTGCGGTGTTAGCGGCGGATACCAGCCCGAGCAGTATTGCCGAGAGTATGATGACGGACATAAGCGCGATAAAACCTCTTTGATATATCATAGTATTTATTTGTGCAGCGACGTGGTGCTAAAAAACTCTTGGCTAAGGAGCGCTCCCCCGCGCGTGTGGGTGCTGAGCGTAAAGCGCACGCCCAGGCTCTCCGGGTTGATCCCTGTGCCGCTGCCTGCGGCGTGATAAAAACTAACCGAGGTAAGCATGACAGTGCCTCCAACAAGCTCTGACGGATCAACGGTAACCGCCGCCACCGTAGGTAAGGATACACTTATGCCGTTGCTATCGCGGCCACTCACTCTGGCGACAGAGAGCACGCTGCTTGAGCCTCCAACGCTTGGCACCGTAATAAGCGTCGCGCCCGAAAGCGCCCACTGTACTTTTGCAATAACAAAGCTCCCCTCCTCCGCCAGCAACGCGCGCGAAGCATCGCGTCCGCCGCTTTCAACCAAATTAAAAGAGGCAGTAAGAGCGCCCGCCATAAGGATTGCAAAAAGCGCGAGGTAAATGATCACTTCGATCAAAGTAAAACCGTTTTTATACGAAAGATTTTTTATCATACGCCGGGCTGTATCACATATAAGTATCCGTGCTTGGTAGCGTCGTTGGCTGCGGCATAAAGAGTATTGCCCTCGCAATCAAGCGCCGCTCCGGAGCTTGCGTTAGGCAGCGTAAGCGGCGCAGCGTACGCCGCTATACTGCTTGGATTGCCAACATTGTAGAGGAGCAACTGCGTGTTGGTGAGCAAAAAAGCTACCGCGCTGCGCACCACCATGCCGTTGATGCTCGTTGCGCTGCCGACACCTATATCCTTGCTCCCGAGCGATGCGATGCTTGCCGGAGTTGCCGCGTTGAGGAGATACAGCTCATTGGTGCCATAGGTCCTGCCGAGGTACACGGTGTCTCCTACCGCAAGCACGCGCTCGCCGTTTGAGCCGCCGGCAGGCGCATAGCTGCCCGCAAACACCGGGTTTGCCGGAGTGCTTATGTCAAGCACTATAAGATTTTGTGCATTAGGGCTCGCAATATACGCATACGAGCCGTTTACATATATAGAGTTGATATCATTGCCCACGCTGTAGCCTCCCACCCACAGAGGGCTCTTTGGATTGTGCACGTCGATTATATTAAACTCCTTGCCGCCGCTTGTTTTAGTGAGACCCAAAAAAACGTAGTCGTCTTGATAAAAAATGGCGTTGCCCAACCCC
The DNA here is from genome assembly GCA_036509865.1 of Minisyncoccota bacterium. Classification (GTDB taxonomy): domain Bacteria; phylum Patescibacteriota; class Minisyncoccia; order Phycocordibacterales; family SBAW01; genus GWA1-54-10. Next base: position 1,024 of record DATCEW010000021.1, on the reverse strand, counting down.
GCGCTCGGCACCGTGCTCGTGGGGATTTTATACATTGCCACAATCTGCGGGCTTGTCGGATTGGTGATGTCCAGTATTTGCAGCTGGCCGCGCGCAAAAGAGCTTGCGCTTGCAACGTAGGCATAGTTGCCCGCCGTGCTGGTAGCAACCGCAAGGGCCGTGAGGCCGCTGTTGGCCGCCGCATCATTGTCCAATTTGCTGAGCAAGACGGGGGTTGAGGTAGCAGTAGTAAAAATAAAAAAAGTTTCTTTGCCGGAGGAGCTGTTGCTCGCCGTCACATAGAGGCGCCCCCGATACGCATTGAGGCCGGTAAGCGTGTAGGTGCCGGAGGAGTCGCCCACGAGCTGTGCAAAATTTTGCGCTGTGTTTGCGATGACCGGAGCGCCCCAATTGCCCGCAAGCTCCGTGTTGCAGGTGCTGGCCGAGAGCGCGGCTTCAAAATTAGTCACGTAGGCGCTGAGCGTTACCTCTTGCGGACGGTTATACTCGCCCGCCCAGGCAACCGTAGCCGTAACTTTTTTAGTCAGATAATCGCTTTGCGTCTGTACCTGTATTGTTTCCTTATACGCGACAAGTCCTATCGTCTGCACGGTGCTCGTCGGCACCACCAGGTTAAAATCTTTGCGCGCGAGCGCTTCCTCGGTATCAAGTGCCTGGCCTGCAAGCGAGAGCGCCTCGACATTGCCGGCGCTATCGGCAAGCAGCGATTGATTGCCAAAAGATAGGAGGAGTACCGCGGAGAGCACCAGCACCATGAGCGTCATGGCTATGAGCATCTCAATTGTTGAAAAGCCTTTCATATATTACTTATCCGAAATAATCTGCCCTTCTCCTCCTATTGTCGTCGTGGCAACGCGGCCCGCAACGCCGGAGAGGATAATAGCTCCCGCAGGAGTCGCGTCGCCCGAAAACTCGGCAAACACCACCTCGTGTATGCCGCTCAAAGTAAGACCAGCGGTTTGTATCGGCAGATACTCATTTGCATCATCATCTGCGTTATAGCTTGCTCCTTGAAAGATAACCA
>DATCEW010000020.1:0-2753 GCA_036509865.1 Minisyncoccota bacterium | reverse complement strand
ACGTAGTCAAACTGCGCCTCAAACGGCAGCAGCGCATCGGGCTGCGCATCGCACGCTAAAGCAACCCCCGCCATGACCGAAAAAGCACCCGTTTCCTCGCGCAAGTCGACTAATTTTTGGATCGCCTGGGGCGCATCCTCGCTTGAGGCATGCACCAGCATGCGCGAAGCTCCGGCGTGCACAAAGTCCATGATGTGCTCAAGCGGTTTTTGTACCATAAGGTCAAACTCAAAATCGAGCCTCTCCCACAGCGGCAATCCGCGCTCCTCCTGCACTATTTTTTGGAACGTGCCCTCGTCGCGATACGGCCAGGTGCGGTTGTGCGCAAAGTGCCCGTCGACCGCGTCTATCTGCACGCAGGTTATTGCGGCTCCCTGTAAGCGCTGCACGTGGCTCTCCAAATCTTTAAAATCATGCGGCAACACCGCAGGCATTATTTCGATCATACAGTATCTAATTTCGCGATGCGGCGCACGTGGCGCTCCTCTCCCGAGAAGTCGGTAGTAAGCCATAAAAGCACAGCCTCTCTTGCCTCCTCGGCGGACATAAACCGAGCACCAAGACAGAGCACGTTGGCATTATTGTGCTCGCGCGAGAGTTTTATAATTTCTTTAGTGCCGCCATAAAATACCGCGGCGCGCACGCCCGCCGTGCGATTGGCAACCATCGCCTCGCCTTGCCCCGAGCCGCCTATCGCTATGCCAAAAACATCCGGCTTGTCGTACACGGTGCGCACCAAGGGGCCTATAGTATCCGGATAATCATCTTGCGGCTCAAACGTATGCGGGCCCAGATCCTCGACTGTAAACCCTCGCTCGGTTAAAAAAGGTATGAGCGCCTCTTTAAGATCAAAACCGGCGTGGTCGGATGCGATATAAATTTTTTTCATACATGCTTCCCCGCCTCTTTTACGTGGCGCACGAGCGTGTGCGCATAGCCCATCTCGTTGTCATACCACGCAAGCACCTTTACCAGGTTGCCGCCCACCACCCGCGTGAGCGCGAGGTCGGCAATGGAGCCGTACGGCTCTCCGATGATGTCGCTTGAGACGAGCGGCTCGCGCGTGACGGTAAAAATCCCCTTCCAGCGCTCCTCCTTTGAGGCGTCTTCTAATATTTTGTTAACTTCCTCCGCAGTGGTAGTGCGCTTGGAAATAAACGTGATGTCGGCAATAGACCCCGCCGGTACCGGCACGCGCAGCGATATGCCGTCGAACTTACCCTTGAGCTGCTCGTACGCTTGCGTTACGGCTATCGCCGCGCCGGTAGCGGTGGGTACGATGTTTTGCGCGGCGGCTCTGCCCTCTTTCATATCTTTTTTAGACGGGCCGTCTACCAAACTCTGACTTGCGGTGTACCCGTGCGTGGTGCTGAGCAAAGCCTTTTCTATCCCAAGTGTTGCATCCAAGATTGCAATAAGAGGGCTCGCGGCGTTGGTGGTGCATGAGGCGTTTGAGGAGAGCGCCGAGGTTGCGAGCTTTTGCTCGTTAACTCCCATGAGCACCGTAACGCCATTTACTCCAGCCTCGGTAGAGTCTTTTGCCGGAGCGGAAATAACGACGCGTTTTGCGCCCGCATCCACATGCGCTTTTGCTTTTGCGTAGTCGGTAAAAAAACCGGTCGACTCAACCACGACGTCAATGTTTAAACTTTTCCACGGGAGGTTGGCAGGGTCCTTTTCGCTTAGCACGACAATGCGTTTTGCACCGAGCACCAGCGACCCTTGCACCGAGGCCTCTGGGATACTTCCTCCCGTCGGAGATGCCGCTACGGCAAATGCGGCACCTGCAACACCAGACACGGATTTTTCCACCCCCACTTGGCCGACAAAATTGCGATACACGCTGTCGTGCCGCAGGAGGTAGGCTAAATTTTCAATATCGCCCAAGTCGTTAATAGCAACGATATCAGTATCCGGGTCGTGCACGCTCGCGCGCACAAAAGCCCTGCCGATGCGCCCAAAGCCGTTTATTGCAACTCGTATAGCCATACACAGGTAGTATACCGCACCCCCACGGAGCCACTATCCCCAAAATTTGAGACTTGTGGAGGATCTGATTCTCCGGATTTCGCGGTTTTACAAAGTTCTCTTTATTTTTTGTGTAAGAGAGACAAGCCTTTTCCACCACAGTGTAACCTGCTTCCAGCCTACCCTACACAACCTACCCAGCGTTTTAAACCACCCCCATTTCCACACTATATAAAGGAGTGCGAGCAGCGCGGCAAAGAGTACTCCTACCACGGCGTAGACATGCGTGATGATTAGATTGAAAAACCAAAGGCGGCTTGGCAGCGGCACGCTCGGCTTGATGAGCCCTTTTTGCCAGCCTACTTTAATACTTACCAGCTCGCCCACTGCAATGCCCGAAACGCGAAAGCGAAAGGTACTGTCATCAGGCCTATCTATATAATAGTCTTCGCCATTGGTGGTGTAGAGATATGACTGCGGCTGCGTTATCGCGCCCGGCAGATGCACCGTTGCCTCCACCGTGTCGAGCGGCGCGCCCAAACCCGATGATATGTCCCAGCTAAACTCGTCGTGGTCGCTATAAAAAGTAACTGCGCCAGGCAACGTGTAGTGCACCACCCACGTATGCACATGGTCGCTGGTGTTAAAGTACCACTCTATTTTTGTGCTGCTCGCTTCGTTATAAAACGTGTACTTACCCCAGCTGGCCGGGTCGCTGTCATCGAGGCGCTTAGGACTATAGGTCATCGGCTCACCGGTGGCACCATCGGCGACTACCACACCCG
>DATCEW010000019.1:0-4692 GCA_036509865.1 Minisyncoccota bacterium | reverse complement strand
CCACCCGCCCGCCGTTGCTCATGCCCGAGCCTGCGAGTATTATTTTTGCTCCTTTAGTGTCGTCCATCCTGCGGGATGCATCATTGTTCGCTACTATGTGCATCTCGGGGAAGCTAAAAATTTGTTCTCCTGCTTTGATGCGCTTTTGGATGTCCTCGGCAAAGTATTGCGGATATGCCAAAAATGCTGCGGTCATCTTCTCGGCCAAAGGCGAGTCGATAAAGACCGGCACCGAGGGGATGCGTTTTTCGATCATGAGCGTGCGGATCTCAAATAATAGATCCTGCGTGCGCTCGGTCGAGAAGGCGGGTATAAGCAACGTGCCGCCGCGCGCGATGCTCTCCTCTATGACGTTTTCGAGCATATCGCGATGATGCGACTCTTCGGGAGGGCGCGTACGGTTGCCATATACGCTCTCCATGACCAGATACTGCGCATCGGTTAAGTCCTCAATCTTAGGCAAGAGCGGCGAGTTGCCGCCGCCAAGATCTCCGGTAAATACAATGTTGCTGCTCTCCCGCGTAAACTTTGCCATGGCGGAGCCCAAGATATGCCCCGCATCAAGCAGCTCTACGGATACCCCGTCGCCAAGGTCGACTGCACGGTGGTATGGTATCCCCTCCCACAGAGCGAGCGCCGCCGCAATATCTTCCTCGTCGTACAGCTGCTCGCGGCCGTGTATCTCGGCCTCATGCTTGAGCAACCCCATGCTGTCGAGCAGGAGCGGCTCCGCAAGCGCGCGCGTTGCCTCGGTTGAGATGATGCGCCCTTTAAATCCGCGCTTTACCAAAAGCGGGATGCGGCCGATATGGTCGATATGGGCGTGCGTGTTTATCAACACCGGTATTGCTTTTGGGTCAAAGGGAAACTCCGCCCAATTGCTCTCCTCGCCTGCACTTTTGCCCTGGAAGAGCCCGCAATCGATGAGTGTTTTGCTTGCGCCGGTGTCTAATAAAAAATTGGAGCCCGTAACCGAGCCCGCCGCGCCGTAAAAATAAACCATGGATTGTCTTTGCATCAGGCTATTGTAACAAAAAATCTCACCCAAAGGTGAGATTTTTTGTCGGACTCCGGAAGCTTGTCCTGGTGTAACCCAGGTGGGTGCCCTGTGTGCGGCCTTTACGGTCGCCCAACTTCAAGCTCCCGATTAAGTATTTAAGGACTTTGCTTCCGTAGTCCTATGTTTATTATACTCTCTTTAAAAAAATTGCAACTAGGGAAAAATAAAATACCTAAAAAGGGAGTAGGGCTCCCGTTCATCTCTCCCTTTTTAGGTATTTTATTTTTCCCTTACCCGGCTATTCGTCTATCCCAAACCTTTTATATTTGAAAATTGTTTTTTTGCCAAACCAGTGCTTTATCTCGTGCTTTGCCTCCTCGGGAGTTTCTGATGCGTGCACGAGGTTCATTATTGCGCGCTTTTCGATATTGGCGCTAATCGCCGAGTCGGCCGAGTAGTCGCCGCGGATAGTGCCCATCTCTGCCAAGTATGGCATTGTTGGACCGACTATCTTGCGAACCATATCTACCGCATGCACGCCTTGTACTACCATTTTTACCAAAGGAGCCGACACCATGTAGTCGATAAGCCATTTGCGCACCGTTTTGCCCACCTTACTTAAGTCGGTCGTACCGAAGTCACGCTTGAGGTCGTGGCCATACTTTTCGTAGGTAGAGCTAGTGCGCTCGCCGAGGCGGTTGATCCACACATCCGTTTTAGGATAGTGGTTATCCATCTCTTTATAGGTAGGTTGGAACATTTCGAGCGCGATCACCTTAAGGTCGCGCTGCTCCATGCGCTTGATGATCTCGCCAATGAGCCCCTTGCGGACCCCGTCTGGCTTTATCATTACATACGTTACCTCTTCCTTCGGATGTGTCATGCCAACACATTACAACAGGTATCCAATTTTTGCAATGGTGTTGGAAAAAGAAAAACCGCCCAGCTTGTGGCCGGACGGTGATTAGATATGACCTTGGTAAGATCTACCGAGATTTTTTATTTCTTGTCAGTTTTCGCATTTTTCGGATTGCTCCGACAGTGCGCCCCAACTGTGTTGCCAAGACTTCGTCAGACGGCCTTTGAGCTGCGTGTATTCGACGCAGATGATCTGTCGGCCATTCTTGACCATGATTGCTTGCGGTAGAAAAATTTCCACCGCCTACTTTCAGATTTTGAGGTGCCGCGCGGCCCATTTCTGAGATGCGGTTCCGACATTTTTGCGACAGCGCCTCAAGCTCTACATGAGCTTTCATGAGAGCCGCACGTTCATCCGGCGTTGTAGCAAGCTTTTCAATCCCTGCAAATGTTCGCTCTATTTTCTGCATGGTATGAAGCAGGGACAGCCGATACTTTGCGACAGTTAGAGTTTGCCTCGTATAGTTCGGCTTTGAACCAACAAGGCCGGTACTCCGTTCGCGGATCAGATTCCGAACATCGTCCGGCGCCAGATTGTTACGCATTGCCTCGTGCGCGATGTCGACCTGCTGCTCCCCTTCAGGAACACTGGCGAGAACCACGCCGATCTTAAACGCTAACTCTCCATCCGCCACCAGTTGCTGTACTTGTGGCGCAGTATCAAGCACTTTGAAGCGGTCGCGCACGTACCTCGGGGGTTTATGAATACTGGACGCGATGGCCTCAATATTCATCCCATATTCGGTATGGAGCCAAAGATATGCTGCAGCTTCTTCAAGGGGTTCAAGATCTTCTCGCTGCACGTTTTCTGCGAGGGCCAAGACCACTACCTCGCGGGGACTAGCAGCATCAGCCACTCTTGCAGCGATGTGGGTAAATCCCCGCATTCTCGCCGCACGAATACGGCGAGACCCTGCCTGGAGTCCAAACATTCCCTCTGGAAGGCGGTACACCAATATAGGATGCATGAGGCCGTCTTCTTCAAGTTCTCGACTGAAAGCTTCTAAAGAAGCTTGGTCGTAGTTCTTGCGAGGAAGATACGGAGATTCCACAATTGCGTCGAGCGCAATCATTTCACCGTCTTTTCCCGCCATAGGAAGGTGAGTCACATTGCTTGTCATCGGTCCATCCTTTTTGAAAGAAAGCGCGAAGGAATATCGCGCTACTTAGTTGCCACTCGGCAATATTTTGAACGTCTTCTGAAGTACCAGAGCTTGATCACTTTGTTATAATCAAACCCAGCAGCCTCTAATGCTGCCTCCCAACTACCAAAATGATTAACACCCGCATGATGCAGAGCATTATTATCTTTCCTAACTTCTAAGAAGCTGAGAGGAAGTTTTTTCTTGGCACGCTCTTTAATAGCCGAAATTATAAGATCTTTCGACCATCTTTGGTACTTATTCACATCTTTGTAATTGAAACCGGCCGCTTCTACTGCCAATTTCCAAGAACCAAAATGTTTGCGTGCAGCGTTTGCTAAGTAGTAATCTTCAACTTGAACTGCATGTGAACTGATTGCGAGCCCTTGTGAGACGCGCTTTTGTATGCCCTCTATCACCAATTCTCGTGACCATGCTTTCCCTACTCGAATATCAGCATATGTAAAACCTGCAGCTTCAACTGCAAGCTTCCAGCTACCGATATATTTACAAGCTGCTTGGTATAAATTTGGGCAGTTGAGAGAAGTGAACTTTGCCTGAATCGAAATTCCTTTTTGGGCTCGTTCTTTAATAGTCATAATGACTATTTCCCGTGTCCATTTCTGGCGCATAAGTCGCTCCTTACGTTTGAGATAGGTAGGGTTTCAAAGAACTTCTGCTATCTTTACAATATGATATTAAAACTGTTTTGTCAACTTACTAAAAACCCCTGTTACGCAGTTAAAATCTCGGGGCCGTTTTTAGTAAGGAGGACGGTGTGCTCCACGTGCGCACATCTTTTATGATCGCGCATGCGATAGGTCCACTCGTCTTCCATGAGCGTGATGCCGCCTTTGCCCTCGGCGAGCATCGGCTCGATGGCTATTACGAGCCCCTCAAGCAGCTTTGGCCCGTCGCCCTCTTTGCCCTCGTTTGGAATAAACGGCTTTTCGTGCACGGCTTTGCCGAGCGCGTGGCCGCCCAAGTCCTCAACAATTGCAAAATTATATTTTTGAGCCACGCGCTCTACTGCCGCGCCAATGTCGCCGACATGGCCGCCCACGCGCGCCGCTTTGATGCCGGCCATCGTTGCCTCTTTGGTTGCCTCAATAAGTTTTTTTGCCGCAGCATCGCACTCTCCCACGCACACCGTAACGGCGGAGTCTACAAAGTAGCCGTTGTATGAGAGCCCTAAGTCGAGCGACACCATGTCGCCGTTTTGCAAAACCGTTTCCTCTTTAGGGATGCCGTGCACCACCTCCTCGTTGAGAGAGACGCACAGCGTCGCCGGGTACGGATAAGCCGCGCCCTCCGGCTGATAGTTAAGAAACGCCGGCACTCCCCCGCCCCCACGTATCATCTTCTCTGCAGCCAAATCGAGCTCGGCAGTGGTAAGCCCAACGCGCACCATGTTTGAGAGCTCGCGCAACACCTGAGCCAAGAGCTTGCCTCCGGTGCGCAAATTTTTAATTTCGTTTTCGGTTTTTGCAATCACGATAGGTTAAGAATCTTCAAAATATCGGCGTGTACTTGCTCGACCGACTGGTCGCCGTTGATGCTTACCAACGTACCCTCACTCTTAAAATAAGTGATCGACTTTGCTGTAAGCTCGTTAAATTTATCAAACCGCTC
>DATCEW010000018.1:0-4237 GCA_036509865.1 Minisyncoccota bacterium | reverse complement strand
AACAGGGCGATGCCTGCCGCCACCGAGACATTGAGCGACTCTTTTTTGCCGCGCATGGGGATTTCGAGGATTATATCGCACAGGGCTAATGCCTGTTTGGAAAGGCCGCGAGGCTCGTTGCCTAACACCAGTGCAATTGGCTTGCCATTTTTTGCCTCAGAAGTGTTAGGCCAATCAAAAAGTGAAATAGATTTTTTGTCTTGTTCAAGCGCAACGATGGTATATTTTTCTTTTTTTAATTTTTGCACCGCAGAGGAAAATTGTTTTGTCTGCTCCCACGGCACTAGCCTCTCGGCACCCAAAGAGACTTTATTAAAATCTTTGCGCTCGCGGCCAAACCTATCGAGCGGCGTTGGCGTGTAGCCCGAGAGCATAATTTTTGAAACTCCGACCGCGTCCGCGGTGCGGAATATTGAGCCGACATTATGCACGCTCCTAATATTGTGGAGGATAAGTACGCACATGACTTTAGAAATCTACTAAAGTGGCAGATCAAACGCAAAGGCGCCGGCGCCGGTGAGGAGGAGCGAGAGGCAGATGACAAAGAGCAGGATATATTCTATGCGGCAGAGAAAAAATACGCGAGGATATTTTTTTGCCCACACAAAAGATTTAATGCAGAGCAACAGCCCCAGGAGCGCGGCGATTTGCGTGTAGTATCCAAGAAAAAGCCCGAGTGCGACGCCTGCCTCGAGGACAACCAATACCCATGATGCCCACACACCCATCGCCCCGACCAGTATGAAGCGCGTTGCGCCTATTTCCTTGCGGCGTTGCGTATGAATATACGCAATGTAAAAAAATACGCAGGCTACCGTTATGCGCAAAAGCGTCGGTGCAAAAAACGAAAACGTGAGCAGTTGGGGGAGAGGATTTAACATTTTTTTATTTTATTAACTATATTAATTTTGCTCTAATGTCGCGCTTGAGGTGGCGAGTGTTGCGCTCGTTGTATCAAGTATGCTCGTAGTGCCGAGCGTTGGCCCGTAGGAGCCTCCAGCCCCTACGGGCGCCGGCGGATGGAGAAAGAGCCCGCGCACATCGGCCGCCTTGCGCGCGCCCATGGCAAACCAAAGCACTATCAGCACGCCGATAATGCTTATGACAAAAATAAGATCTCCCACCGGTCCGGGGCCTTCGGGCTTTTCGTCTGCCATAAGCTCATTCTATCACTATTCCCCCTGGCGGTAGCCCAACTTTTCAAGCTCTTCTTCGGCGACCTTGCGGTCGCTCCACGGCTCTTTGGTGCTGTGCGACCCCATAATGTACGGGTCGGTGCCCTTGCCTGTAATAAGCACCGTGTCGCCCTCTTTGGCCTCTGTAAGCGCCTCTCGTATCGCTTGGCGACGGTCTAACATAATGTGCGGCTTCTTTGTAGTAAAACCTTTTGCTATGGCCTCAAGGATTTTTTGCGGGTCTTCGTCATACGGATCTTCGTTGGCAATAAAAACGGTATCGCAAAATTCTTCGGCGACTTTGCCTTTTTCGGGGCGGTTCCACGTGTCGCGACCGCCGCCGGTTGAGCCGATGACTCCGATTATCTTTTTATTTTTGTATGTTTCAAACAGCGCGCGCAATGAGTCGGGTGTGTGCGCGTAATCAACAATGACCGTAAACGGCTGGCCGCACTCAATGCGCTCGGCGCGCCCCGCTATGGGGCCGATATGCTCAAGCGCCTTCTTCATCATCTGGTGCGGCACGCCCATCGCGTCGCATAGCGTGAGCGCCGCCAAAATATTTTTTAGATTAAAAACGCCCGGCAGCGGCGCGGTAAAAAACTCTCCCTGCCTCCACACAAAGCGCACGCTGCGCTCGTCGGTGCTGTAAGGCTCGGCATCGCTGAGCGTAAACGGCGCGCGCACCTCAACATCGGCTGCTAAAAAATCTTTGCCGTAGGGGTCGTCGGCATTGGCAACGATGTAGCGCGGACGCTTGGGTGACTCCTCGAGATGTTTTGCAAGCGAGAGCTTTGCCGCGGCATACTTCTCCAGACTGCCGTGGCTCTCAATGTGCTCAGGCTGGAGGTTGGTAAACACCAGCGCATCAAGCGCGATGCCTTTGTGGCGGTATTGTTTGGCTCCTTCGGAGGTCATCTCAACAATCGCGTGCGTGGCGCCCTGCGTTACCGCTTTGCGTAAAAAGCGCTGCAAAAAAAACCTGCCAGGCATGGTCATTTTAAAAAGGTTTGGTTCGCTTTCATTGCCGATGGCAAAGCGGATAGTAGAGGCCACGGCCACTGTGAGGCCGGCCTCCTGTAAAATCGCCGCGACGAGCTCGGTGGTGGTCGACTTGCCCTTGGTGCCGGTAATGCCGATGACAAAAAGTTTGCGCGAGGGAAAGCCGTAGTACAGTGCACCGAGCATGGCCAAACAGTAGTGATACCGCTCGAGTATCGAAGGGGGAGTAATTGATTTAATAAATTGCTTCATGATGTTGCGGCGCGGGTGCCGAGCGCCTTAAGTGCGCGGGAGATGCGCTCGTTTACCCCGAGCGACGGGACAGCGCCTATGTGTTTTAATGCGCCGCGCGCCTCCTGCAAAGAGTAGCCGAGCGCCGTGAGCGCCTCAATAACTTCCGAATCGCCGCCGCTGCCTTGCACGCTCTCGCCGCGCGAGGTTTGCTCAAGCGCGAGCTTGTCGCGCAACTCAACAACGAGGCGCTCGGCGCTTTTTTTGCCGATGCCAAACACTTTGGTGAGCGCGGCCGCGTCTCCCGCAGCAATGGCGCGCCGCAGCGTGGCAACGTCGGAGATATTGAGTATACCGAGCGCCGTTTTTGGCCCGATGCCGGAGACGCTCATCAGCTGTTTAAAAAATAATAGCTCATCCTCGGTGGGGAAGCCGTAGAGATCGAGCGCGTCCTCCGCTACCCTCGTGTGTATAAAGAGCGATATCTCCTCCATAGCCCGCAATCGCAATGTATCGAGAGAAAAAAGGGGCACGCGCGCCACATAGCCGACCCCGCCCACCTCTATGAGTACGGCGCCGTCGGAGGTGGTGCCGCCAAAGCGTCCGGTGAGCTTGCCTATCATGCCTCTACTATACGCTAACTGCCTCTGACAAAAAACAGGCTTGCGCTTTTAATGCATTTCGCGTATATTCTCAGCACATGGCAATAACCAAAGGTGCAAAAAAGGCAATCCGCCAAAGCAAGCGCAAACACGCGATGAACGACACCCGCCGCAAGGCGCTTCGCGAGGGTCTTAAAAACGCGCGCAATGCGGCAAAAGGGGACATGAAGGCTCTTGCTGCCGCTTACAAAGCGATAGACAAAGCGGCCAAGCGCGGGCTTTTAAAGAAAAACACCGCCGCCCGCCGCAAAGCCAAGGTCGCCAAATCTCTCAAGGCGTAAACAAAAAATCCCCTGAGGGGGATTTTTTGTTTCAAATGCTCTTTTGTTTGGTGCTCTCGGCAGGAATCGAACCTGCATCTCCTCCTTCGGAGGGAGGTGTTCTATCCATTGGACTACGAGAGCTTATATACTATTTTGAAAACTGGTGCTCCCGGTAGGAATCGAACCTACATCATATCCTCCGCAAGGATACGTCCTATCCATTGAACGACGGGAGCGTTACACCAAAATACGTTAAAAAACTCTTTTAGTAAAGCAAAACTTACAACCCAAAGAGCTCGAGGAGATGCTCGCCAAAGTGCGGCTCTTGTTCTTCTTCGGCCACTTTTGAGCGCAAGTACGAGCGCACCTGGTCGGCTTGCGCCACGCTGTCGAGCGGCAAAGTAATGTGCGGTGCCATAATGCCGTGCGTCATGAGGTAGAGGCGCGGATTGTCGGGGTTTTTGTCGACCCAAAACGACTTGAGCGATCGAAACGCGTAAAGCGTACCGTCTATGACAACGCCTTTGTCGCTGATATGCACGCTGTGCTCGCGCGGCCCGCGAGCCGCAAGCGTGCCGAGCGAGCCCGCGCCGACAATAATAATGAGTGCAAAGAGGAGATTGCCGACAAAAATGGAGATACCGGCGCCCACCAAAGCAACCAAGCCCAGCGCCCAGTACCAATCGGCCGCGCGCTCTTTGTGCACGTGCGTAATCACATCCCAGGAGATAGTATTTCCATCCGTCTGCGGCATTGCTTAATAGTATACACCTCAACTTTAAGAGCTAGTCATGTATAAACACGAAAAAGACGAGCGGAGGGGGTGAGATTCGAACTCACGGTACCTTGCGGTACGCCGCATTTCAAGTGCGGTGCGTTAGACCACTCTGCCACCCCTCCAATA
>DATCEW010000017.1:0-10674 GCA_036509865.1 Minisyncoccota bacterium | reverse complement strand
AAAAAATATCATTGAGACAATTTTGAAGGGCTCCAGCCGCTATTTGATAGAAACGTTGGCCGAAGATATTGCGGCAAAAATCCTCGAAGATAAAAGAATTGTGTCAGCCGAAATAACCATCAAAAAAACAGCCGTCTGGGACAACGGCATCCCAGGCGTCACGGTTGTCCGTGCTCAAGGGTAAACCATGTATATTTAAGCCCGTTATATTCTCGGGCTTTTTCGAATGTTTTTTTGGTAAAGATAGTTTCGTACGGCGGGAAGTAGGCGTCGCCTTCTTTTTCGTCATCTATCAACGTTAAGTAGAGTTTATCTACCAATGGTAGCGCTTGTTCATAAATTTGCGAGCCGCCGCCGATAAAAATCTCTTCTTTATCTAACCCTTTTGCTTTTTCAATTGCTTCTTCGAGCGAGCTCGTAAGAATTACATTTTCAAATGTATAAGCTGGATTGTCAGCTAGCTCATCTGGCGAGCGCGTGACAATAATATTGGTGCGGCCGGGCAGCGGTTTTTTAAGCATGGCAAAAATAGACTCATAGGTTTTGCGCCCCATTACCACCGGGTGTCCAAGCGTGAGTGCTTTGTAGCGCTTGAGGTCGTCGGGAATATGCCACAAAAGCTCATTATTTTTGCCTAACGCACGGTTGGTGCCTATTGCGGCTATAGCATTTATCATTGCCTACTAACTGTACCGCTTTGATGCCAAAAGAGGAAAGGGTACTATTACTGCATGCAGAGCTACGAGGTGGAGGTAAAGTCGCTTTTGGGCAGCGAGGAGGCTGCCGAGGTTTTGCGCGCACGTATGCGGCAGGTTGACCCGGCTACTGCGCTTGTCTCGCAAAGCAAACAGCTCAACCATTATTTTACGGGCGGCGATATGCAGAAGCTGGCGGAGAGTGTCGCGCCACATCTTGCTCCCGAGTTGCTCGCCAAATTAAAAGACATCAGCGCGCGCGGCAAAGATTTTTCCATCCGCACGAGGGAAAAGGATGGTGCAGTGCTTTTAGTAGTTAAAGCATCGGTGGGCGATGACTCGAGCTCAAACGGCGTTGCGCGCATGGAGTTTGAGGAAGGGGTAGACATGACACTCGATGAATTAGACGAGCTTTTGCTCGGCGCGGGCTTCCGCTATCAGGCCAAGTGGTCGCGCGAGCGCGAGGAGTATGCGTGCCGCGGCATCAACGTGTGCCTAGACCGCAACGCGGGCTACGGCTGGCTCGCCGAGTTTGAGAAGGTAGTGGGAGATGAGCGCGAGCTCGAAGGCGCGCGCCAAGCGGTGCGCGCGCTCATGGACGACTGTGGCGCGGTGGAGCTCCAGCAAGAGCGGCTTGAGCGCATGTTTGCGTTTTACAACGCGCACTGGGGCGAGTATTACGGCACCAACCGCGTTTTTACTGTTGTTTAATTATAAGCGTCGCACTTTCTAAATCACATGTTTTTATCTGACACGGACATTTTAAAAGAAGTAAAAGCAGGCAGCATCACGATGAAGCCGTTTGATGAGTCGAGGCTTAACCCCGCCAGCTACGATATTTTGCTCGGTAATACCTTTTTGCTTAATGACGAATACACTGCGGCTATTATCGACCCGGTCAAAAAGATTTACGCAAGGACACGCGAAGTTAAAGTCAAAGACGGAGATGAGTTTATTTTGCGTCCTGGCATTTCGGTGTTGGGTACCTCTAAAGATTTTTTTGGGTCAGACACTCTTTTGATACAGCTGAGCGGCAAATCATCGCTTGCGCGCGTGGGGCTCATGATCCACAACACCGCTGGCATCGTAAACCCCGGACACTTCCTCAACATTACGCTCGAGATAACCAACCAAAACAACATCCCCATCGTGCTGCGTCCGGGGATGAAGATAGCGCAGCTTACCTTTTCAAGACTTTCATCTCCAACGCGGCAAAATTACAAAGATGTAGGGCGTTTTGCTAAAGACAACTGGCATCATTACGCGCCGGAGAAGCAGGTTCCAAAAAATAAAAAAGCAAAGAAGGCGGTAAAGAAAAAAGCAAAATAATATGATGCATCCCGAACAACAATATTTAGATTTATTGCAAGACATTTTAGATAATGGCTCTGATAAAGAGTTGTTTTTTAATGATGTAGTGCTCGATGAATATAAAAGGAAAGGGGAAATGCCCCCGTTCATTCGCTCTGTATTTGGGCGGCAAATCCGTTTTAACATGGAAGATGGCTTTCCTTTGCTTACCACGAAGAAAACTTTTTGGAGAGGTATCGTAACCGAATTGCTCTGGTTTCTCTCCGGCAGCTCGAATATCAAACCTCTGCTGGATGCCAACAATCACATTTGGGATGAGTGGGCATGGAAGCACTATCACATGTGGGCAAAGGCGCATGCTCCTGAAGAAGATATGACCCAGGAAGAGCTGATACGAAAGCTCATTGCGCTGCCTGCAGATGACCCATTTGTAAAAAAGTGGGGAGATTTGATAACTATCTATGGCAGGATGTGGCGCCGTTGGCCGGCAAAAGACGGCAGAGAAATTGACCAGCTTTCGTGGGTGATAGAGGGGCTCAAAAAAGCTCCCCATCGCAAATCGTATGTGGTCAGTGCGTGGAATCCGGATTTCATATATGAGATGGCTTCCGAAGGTCAAAAATCACATGTGCCGCCGTTTTGCCACACGATGTTTCAGTTTCAGGTTGCTGGTGGGAAGCTCAATCTCGGATTGTATCAGCGTTCGGCGGACGCCTTTTTAGGAGTTCCATTTAATATTGCAAGCTATGCCTTGCTGCTGCAGATGGTCTCGCACGTGACAGGGATCCCTGCGGGGGAGTTTGTGCATACCTTTGGCGACGTGCATATATATTCAAACCACTTTGACCAAGTTAAAGAGCAGTTATCTCGAGAACCATTCCCATTTCCTACAGTCAAGCTAAATCCTGATATAAAAAATATAGATGACTTTACCTACGATGACATTATGCTGGAAAATTACAAAGCACATCCTGGCTTAAAAGCAGAAATTGCAAACATCGGAGGATTTAACGATACAGGGAACAGTGCTAATATAAAACTATGATCTAATGAGCTTCATCGGTCGCCTTATTTACCTAATCTGATTAGACCTATGAACCGTTACTCGCACATACAAAAGCAAGACAAAGAATTATATAAGTCTCTCCTTGCAGAGGAAAAGCGCCAGCGCGAAGGCATTGAGCTGATACCCTCCGAAAACATCGTCTCGATGGCCGTGCGCGAGGCCATGGGCTCGTGTCTTACCAACAAATACTCGGAAGGGTATCCGCACGCGCGCTATTACGGCGGCAATGAGGTCGTAGATACTATCGAAGACCTCGCGCGCGACCGGGCCAAAAAATTATTTAAAGTGCCGCACGCAAACGTCCAGCCCTACTCGGGCTCTCCCGCCAACTTGGCGGTATATCTGGCAACCTGCAATCCCGGCGACACCGTGATGGGCCAGCTCTTAACCGCGGGCGGCCATTTAACGCACGGCTGGAAGGCAAGCGCCACGAGCCAGTTTTACAACGCGGTGCAATATGGCGTTAAGCCCGATGGCTATCTCGATCTTATAGAGATTGCCCGGCTGGCAAAGCAGCACAAGCCAAAGCTGATGTGGGTCGGCGCGACGGCATACGTGCGCGAGTTTCCTTTTAAAGAGCTTGCAAAAATTGCAGACAGCGTCGGCGCGTTTCTTGCAGCCGACATTGCGCACATTGCGGGCCTCGTAGTTGCGGGTGCGCATACGAGCCCGGTGCCGTATGTGCACCTGGTTACCACTACGACGCACAAAACGCTGCGCGGCCCGCGCGGCGGCATGATACTCGTGACAAAAAAGGGGCTCGCCAAAGACCCGGAGCTCGCGGCAAAAGTTGACCGTGCCATATTTCCCAATTTGCAGGGCGGCCCGCACGATCATCAAACTGCCGCAATCGCCGTCGCTCTGAGGGAGGCGGCAACTCCCAAGTTTCGCGCGTACGGCAAGCAGATCGTTAAAAACGCTAAAGCGCTTGCCGATGCCTTACAAAAAAACGGGGTTGAGCTGGTAAGCAACGGCACCGACAACCACATGCTCTTGGTCAAGTGCGGCGCCGGCCGCGGCGCGATTGTTGAGGTAGCGCTTGATGCGGTCGGGCTTACGGCAAATAAAAACACCATTCCCGACGAGCCGTCATCGCCTTTTTATCCGAGCGGGATACGCATGGGCACTCCATCGGTAACCACGCGCAACATGAAGGAGCGCGAGATGAAGCTACTGGCCGGTTGGATTGCCGAGGTCATGCAGCTGACAAAAGAGGTAGACCTCCCGAGCGACAAGGCGGCGCGCAAAGCGTTTATTGCGGCTTTTAACAAAAAAGTACACCAGGATCCGAAGCTGGCAAAAATTCATGCCGAGGTTCGCGCGCTTTGCGCCAAGTTTCCCATCCCCGAGCGCTTTGTATAACCCGCTTGCGCGCAAAATAGAGGGTGCTACAGTAATAAGCGGACGCTCTTAGGTAAGGGAATTTTAGCAGCCCTCCCCAAATGCAGCCCTTGCATTAAGGGCGTCCACTTTGTTTGTTGCAACAACGTGGGAGAAATGTATGCGGAATCACGGTCATATGATCGCAGCTCAAGACGGCTATGGTCACCAGAGCTAGTTCCACCGCCTCTTTCTTTTTTGACTGAGGCTCTGCACTCTAGAGTTTTTAGAAAGGAGTGTGATCCTTTCTAAACGACCGGCCCGTCGCAACACCTTGTTGCGACGGGCCATCACTATTTTATATTCTTGGGAGTACAATAAACGCATGGTTTCTTTACGGGAGAGTAGGGCTTTTAAATTTTGGCAACGCTACGAGCATCACCTCGGCGTGGGCGCCCTTGCCGTGGGCTTTACCTTTGATGTTTTTTTGGCCAAGAGCCCCGCGAGCATCGTCGACAACACGTTGCTTGTCTCCTATCTTTTTATTGCGGCAACAATAATTATTTTGCTTAACATCGCGCCCGTGCGCCGCAGGCGCGAGCGGGGCGTGAGCGAGCCGTTTATCTTCCTCCTCATGCTCCAATTTTGCTTTGGAGGTTTGGCAAGCAACCTTCTCGTGCTGTACGGCAAGAGCGGGACGCTCGCCGCCGACGCTTTTTTTGTCGCGCTCCTCGCCATGCTGGTATTTGGCAACGAGTATCTGCGCAGTCGCTACGCCCAGCTGCGCTTTAATATAGGCGTCTACTACTTTTTGTTGCTTACCTACTGCATTATTGCCGTGCCCACGTTTATCTTCCATGCGGTGGGCCCCGGCGTGTTTTTGCTCAGCGGGCTCATAAGCCTCGCAGTCATGGTAGTGTTTTTAACCATCCTTTTTGCGGCGGTGCTGCGCGGCGCGCCAAAGCAGGCGCACCAAATAGTAATGATGGTCGCGATTATCTTTGTGGTCTTTAACGGCCTTTATTTTTTGCAGGTCATACCGCCGGTGCCGCTCTCGCTTAAAAGCATCGGCATCTACCACTCGGTGCTGCGCTACTCCTCCGGCGATTATTTGGCGCTGTATGAGCCGCCGCCGTGGTACGAGTTTTGGCAAGATACCAGCCCCGCCTTTACCTATGCACCGGGCGAGAGCGCTTACTGCTTCTCGAGCGTCTATGCGCCTGCGCAGCTCGACACGCCCATCTACCATCGATGGGAGTATTACGACCCGGCTGCTAAAAGTTGGGAGACTATCTCGCGCATTTCATATCCCATTACCGGCGGCCGGCCCGCAGGCTATCGCGGGTTTAGCGTCATCACGCTTACAAACCCGGGGGCGTGGCGTTGCGATGTGGAGACCGAGAGCGGCGCATTAATCGGGCGCACCACGTTTACGGCGGTACCGGGCATGGTGGGCAGCCTAGCCAGCACGACACTGTAAAGCGCTCATGCTAGAGTACCAATCATGAAGGGCACATTTATCGTTATCGAGGGCGGCGACGGGGCGGGGAAGGACACCCAAATAGAGCTGCTCAAAAAAGACTTTCCTGATGCCGCGTACACGCGCGAGCCCGGAGGCACGCCTCTTGGCAAAGAGCTGCGCGAGATAGTGCTGCACGAAAAATATGGCAGCCTGCCGCTTTTGACCGAAGCCTTTTTATTTTTGGCCGACCGCGCCCAGCATGCAGCGGAGGTGATAGAGCCCGCAGTCCACGCCGGTAAAATAGTCATATCAAACCGCTCGCACATCTCCATGATTGCTTATCAAATTTATGGCCGAGATAAAATGGAGCTTAAGCCGGTTGTTGATGAGGCGGTGGGTATGATTTATCGCAATACACCTATCGATCTTGTGATTATACTCGATTTGTCACCTGAGGTGGGGCTTGCGCGCCAACGCGCCGCGGGCAAAAAATTTGATGTGATGGAAAGTATGTCGCTTGCGGCGCGAACAAAAGTGCGGCAAGGATTCCTTGCGGTCGCGCAAACTCTGCCGCAGGCAAAAGTAATAGATGCCAGCCGCTCTATAGAGGAGGTGTATAAAGAGGTTAAGGCAGCAGTGAAGGCAGCAATACAATAATGATTAAAAACGATATAGAAAAAGCTATTGCAAAAGCGCTCGTCGAGCTTGGGGCGGAGGAGGCGCACTTTGTCGTGGAGCGCCCGGCCGAGATGGAGCATGGCGACTATGCCACCAACGCCGCGCTTGCGGCGGCAAAAATATTAAAGAAAAATCCCAAAGAGGTTGCTGAGTTGCTGGCAGCGAGGTTTGTTTCCCGCTCACCCTCAACCTCTGAGGACGGAGGTGTCGGCGTTCACGTCCAACAAACCTCGCTGCCAGCTATCGAGCGGGTCGAGATTGCCGGTGCGGGGTTTATCAATTTCTTTTTAACGCGCGAAGCAATAGTGCAAGAGGTTGAGGCGGCGGCCAGTAAAAAAGAGTGGGGGAGTAATAATTTATATAAGGGTAAAAAAGTAATGGTCGAGTACACCGACCCAAATCCTTTTAAAGAGTTTCATATAGGGCACCTCATGAGCAACACTATTGGCGAGAGCATCGCGCGCTTGCTTGAAGTGTCGGGTGCAAAAGTGTTACGCGCCAATTACCAGGGCGACGTGGGGCTTCATGTAGCTAAGGCCATATGGCAACTACAAAATGCAGATACGCCTATCGTAGAATTGACTGACATTGGACCATCGGCTGCAGCATACGTTGATGGTTCTATAGAGTATGAAGAAAATCCTATTGCTCGTGAGGAAATAAACGAAATCAATAGAAAGATTTATGAAAAGAGTGATGATTCTATAAACAGATTGTATGAATCCGGAAGAAAAGTATCGCTTGAACATTTTGAGGAAATCTACAAAATATTAGGTACAAAATTTGATAAATATTTTTTTGAAAGTGAGACATGGCAGCGTGGTCTTGAATTAGTAAAGAAGAATATCAATAGTGTATTTGAGGAAAGTGAGGGTGCAATTATATACCGCGGTGAGCAAGATGGTTTGCATACGCGTGTGTTTATTAATAAAACTGGGCTGCCAACCTACGAGGCAAAAGATTTAGGGTTGCTCGAGCTTAAAAAAGAGGCGGGCGCGTTTGATGTGTCAATCACCATTACCGCAAGCGAGCAAAAAGAGTATTTTAAGGTAGTACTTGCCGCGGCAAAACATATTGCAGAGGTGCAAGATATTGCACAAAAAACAACGCATATTACGCACGGCATGATGCGTTTTGCCGAAGGCAAGATGTCCTCGCGCACCGGCAACGTAATCACCGGCGAGTCTTTGCTTGCTGACTTAACTCAAGAGGCAAAAATTAAAATGGAGGATAGGAAGCTTTCTGATACTGAAAAAATAGCCGAGCAGATAGCCGTGGGCGCGATTAAATACACGGTGCTGAGGCAGGGCAGCGGCAAAGATATTATTTTTGACCCGGCAAAGTCGCTCTCGCTCGAGGGTGACTCGGGGCCCTACTTGCAATATGCGCACACGCGGGCGCTCTCGCTCTTGAAAAAGACGTCTGTCTTAGAGTTGAAACTCCCTTCCGAAAAAGTCCTCGGAGGAGTTTCAGCTCTCGAACGTTTATTGATTCACTATCCCGACGTGCTCGCGCACGCGGCCGAGGAGCTCG
Organism: Minisyncoccota bacterium; assembly: GCA_036509865.1. Classification (GTDB taxonomy): domain Bacteria; phylum Patescibacteriota; class Minisyncoccia; order Phycocordibacterales; family SBAW01; genus GWA1-54-10. Next base: position 2,609 of record DATCEW010000017.1, on the reverse strand, counting down.
AGCCGCATTATGTCACCACCTACCTAACAGAATTAGCAGCAGCATTTAACAGCTGGTACGCAGCAGAGCGTGTGATAGGCGGCGAGCATGAGCGCTACGGCGTCTTGCTTGCAAAAGCGGTTGAGCAAACACTCGCTAAAGGTCTGCAAGTGTTAGACATCCCCGCACCCGAGCAGATGTAAGGGCACACTTATGCCTGTTAGACAGGCGCAAATTAAAAATTAAGACTGGAAGCTAAGCGCTTTAAGCGGTAAGCTAGGGAAATATGGTTGATGATGTGAAGCAGGGAGGGGAAGAGCGGGATAAGCCCCCTTTTGTAGCTAAGGGTCCGCTCGCTTTGCGCGAGGAGGAGATCTTGGCTTTTTGGAAACGCGAGGGGATTTTTGAAAAGTCTCTTGCAAAAACCGCTCCCAATGGATCTAAGAAGCGCGAGTATGTTTTTTATGATGGGCCTCCGTTTGCTACGGGCCTCCCGCACTACGGCCACTTGCTTCAGAGCGCCATCAAAGACGCCGTGCCGCGCTACCGCACCATGCAAGGCTGGTATGTGCCGCGCCGATGGGGGTGGGACTGCCACGGCTTGCCGCTCGAAAATCAAATAGAGCAGGAGCTCGGATTTAAAACCAAGCGCGACATCGAGCAGTACGGTATCGAAAAGTTTAATAACGCGGCAAAAAATGCCGTGCTGCGCTACGCGAGCGATTGGGAAAAGATAATCGAGCGCTACGGCCGCTGGGTGGATATGCAGAGTGATTACCGCACCATGGACGCGGGCTACACCGAGAGCGTGTGGTGGGCGTTTAAAACGCTGTACGACAAAGGCCTCGTCTACGAGGGATTTAAAGCGATGCACTTGTGTCCGCGCTGCGGCACGACACTCTCCAACTTTGAGGTTGCGCAAGGATACAAAGACATCGACGACTTTGCAGTGACGGTAAAGCTGCCGCTTGTTGACGAGCCCAACACCTCGCTTTTAATTTGGACCACCACAGCGTGGACGCTCCCCGGCAACGCGGCCGTGGCGGTCAATGCCGAGGCTGTGTATGTAAAAGTAAAAGTGGGGGAGGAGTTTGTTATTGTGGCAAAAGATCTTCTGGCTAAAGCTCTGGCGACAACTATTGCCTCCCGCTCACCCTCCACCGAGGACGGCATCGGCGTTCACGTCCAGCAACAGTTGCCACCAGAGCCCGAGGTCGTCTCGGAGTTTCTTGGTAAAACTTTAGTGGGTAAAAAGTACGAGCCACCGTTTGGTTATTTTAAAAACGATTTACACAAGCACAAAACGCACGCGTTTAGGGTATATGCCGGCGACTTTGTCACGCTCGAGAGCGGCACCGGCATCGTGCACATCGCGCCTGCGTTTGGTGCCGACGACCTCGCGCTGGCCCAAAAGGAAAAGATCCCGCTTATACACCACGTTACCGATGAGGGTAAATTTATCGCCACCGTTGCCGACTTTGCTCACTTGGCTGTAAAGCCCAAAGGCAACCCGCGCGAGACCGATGCAAAGGTTATCGAAAACTTAAAAACCCGCGGGCTCCTCTTTGCCGAAGAAAAGATCAAACACTCCTACCCGCACTGTTGGCGTTGCGATACGCCGCTTTTAAACTGGGCATCCAACTCGTGGTTTGTGAACGTGCAAAAAATTAAAGGCAATCTGGTTTCAGAAAATAAAAAAGTGCGGTGGGTGCCCGAGCATGTGGGTACCGGGCGCTTTGCCAACTTACTTGCAAGTGCTCCCGACTGGGCGATATCGCGCAGCCGCTACTGGGGAGCGCCGCTGCCTGTATGGAGGCATAGCAAAACCAAAGAGATAAAAGTAATCGGCTCGGTTGATGAGCTGCTGCCACTCGTACGCCGCTCAGGCAACCGCTATTTTGTGATGCGTCACGGCGAAGCAGGGAACAATGTTGAGGGCAAGGTAGACTCCGGCGAGAATCAAGAATATCACTTGACCGAAAAGGGCAAAGGAGACGTGTTGGCAAGCGTACGGCGGTTATCACACGAGCATATCGACCTCATCATCATGTCGCCGTTGCCCCGGACAAGAGAGACCGCTGCTCTCGTGCAGCGTGGGCTCAATCTGCCCGACTCGGCGGTAATGGTAGACGAGCGAATCCGCGAAATAGGCTTTGGCGTATACAGCGGCAGGCACTACACGGAGTGGAAGAGCTTTTTTTCCGGCTTTGGCGAGCGTTTTACGAAGGCACCTGAAGGAGGCGAGACTTATGCTGAGGTGCGCAAGCGGCTTGGCGAGTTTCTTTTTGAGGTGGAACGTCGCTATACCAAAAAAAAGATTCTCATCGTGATGCACGAAGGACCCTCTTTTTTGTTAGAGAATCTTGCCTCTTGCCGATCAATACAAGAAACGATTGATAAAAAAACTGATGAACATTTTTTGGCAAAAGGAGCTGTTACAGAAATTTCTTTTGTACCCTATCCGCACAACGCTGATTATGAGCTCGACTTGCACCGCCCATATATAGATGAGCTGAAACTCGGTGACTCTCTCGCGGGAGAGTGGCAGCGCGTGCCCGACGTGTTTGACTGCTGGTTTGAGTCGGGCTCGATGCCGTATGCCAGCAACGAGTATCCAAAGCGGCAGGACA
>DATCEW010000016.1:0-2807 GCA_036509865.1 Minisyncoccota bacterium | reverse complement strand
GGTGTGCTCACTGCGGGAGCGGTAACCCCGCTGCTTATTGCGTGGTGGTTCGGGGATGCGCTCGGCATTCTTATCATTACACCTCTTCTTTTTAAATGGCTTTACGTACCGCTCTTTAACCAGAGAACGCCCATAACGCCTGCGCAATATCTGGAGTTGTGCGCCGTACTCATGATTGCTTTTTTTACCTCCATCTTTATTTTTTGGACGCCGCAAGGGCACTTTGTCTACTACCTTTTTATCCCGCTCACCTGGGCGGCATTGCGCACCGGTCCGCGGGGCATCACTCTGGCACTCTTTACCGTGACCGGCACGGCTATTTCGGGTGGGCTTGCGGAGCAAGGCCCGTATACCAACGAAGGATGGCTCTATCTCCAGATTTTTATCGGGACCATAGGCATCGTATTTCTTATATTGACCGCTATCGTCGAAAGGCAAAAAAGGGCGCAGATATTGCTCGGGCATCATGTCGATGAGCTGGAGCAGGCTTTGCAAAAAGTCAGCTCTGAGGATGAAGCGCAAAAAAACTTTCTCGCTATTTTATCCCATGAGCTTCGCAATCCGCTCTCCGCAATATTGAGTTCCGTCGAGCTCCTCCGGCTGCAAAAGGTGTATGCGCCGGATACGTCGGAGCTGCTCCAAACTATAGACGAACATGTCCGTGCCATGACCACCATGCTCGAAGACTTACTTGATGTCTCTCGCATTTCAAAAAATAAATTAACCCTGCGGAAGGAGACGATCTCTCTGGACTTTTTGATAGATCAGTCGGTACGCACGGCCCAGACGCTGGTGCGGAGCCGCGGACATACGCTTGCGGTGATAAAACCGGAGCACGAGCTCTTTCTTGAGGCGGACCCTATACGGCTTGAGCAGGTAGTGGTAAACCTTCTTAATAATGCGGCAAAGTATACCAACCCCAACGGATTGATAGAGCTTATTGCCCGGCGCGAGGAGGGGATGGCGGTCATCCGCGTGCGCGATAAAGGCATCGGCATCCCCAAACACATGCTCAAGCGTATTTTTGAGCCGTTCTTTCAGATTGAGCGCGGAAAGCTTGCGACTGAAGGGCTCGGCGTCGGTTTGCCGCTAACGCGCCAGCTCGTCGAAATGCACGACGGCAGCATAGAGGCAACGAGCCAAGGCAAGGGGCACGGCTCTGAGTTTATTGTCCGCTTGCCGTTGCCTGCCCAGCCTCGCATAGCTCCGGCTGCCAAACCAAAACTTCGCGGCGGCCGCGCGCTGCGCCACGTTAAACATGCGCGCACCATCCTTGTCGTTGACGATAATAAAATTGCAGCTGATGCTCTTGGCCGGCTCCTCCAGCTTCGCGGTCATGAGGTCCAGATTGCCCACAACGGTCAAGAAGCGATAGACCAAGCGAGGCAACTGCACCCGCAGATAATCATTTTAGATATAGGATTGCCGGATATAGACGGGTACGAAGTTGCCCGCATATTGCAGGGAGATAAAGATTTTTGCTCTACGCTCATTGCACTCACGGGCTATGGCCAGCCCGGAGACAAAGAGCGCGCACTCAAAGTGGGTTTCTTTTTACATCTTACGAAGCCCGTTGGACTTAAAGAAATTGAAGCGGCGTTCCGGAGGGTGCCGCTCGCTCAATAGACACATCGGTGCCTTGCGTACTGGTGTGTACCACAACCGTCGCGCCAAGCTGTCGTGCGAGCGATTGCACAATAGTGGTACCCAACCCCTCTTTGCGAGAGGGATCAATCTTAATACCCACCCCGTCGTCAGATATAGAAAGTACCCATCCTCCTTTTGTCGCTTCGTGTCGTACAAAAATGTTCCCGGCTTTGCCGGGAGGAAACGCATGTTTAATAGAGTTGATAACGAGTTCTGCGGTAATGAGCCCCAGACTTACCCCCTCGGCCGAGGTAACCATGCCGCTCCCTGATTGCACTTTTAATGAAATGGGCTTGTTTCCCTCTATCATGCTCTGCGACAGGCTGTTGCAAAGCCCGGTAAGGTAGGGGCCGACCTCGACCTCCTCATCAAGGCTCGTGGTATCGAGGAATTTTTCCACCGTCGCTATCGACATAATGCGCTCGTGCGCGTCTTGCAGGTGGCTGCGGATTTCGGGCGACTCAACCTTCTCTGACTTCAATATGAGTATGCTGGCGATAAGTTGCAGGCTATTGGCCATGCGATGCTTCATCTCCTTTATCATCAAATCTTTTTGTTTGGAGAGTTTTTCCTTTTCTTCATCCAACAGCTCCTGACCCGTGATGTCGCCTATGGAAAGCAAGAGATTTTTGCGCTGGCTGTTTTCATACACCACCTCTCGTGCACTCAGCAGCATCGTGCGTTTTCCTATAGTCAAAAAATCGTGCCTGATTTTGTACTCCTTCATGACCGCATGCTCGGGAATAATATTTTTAAGAAAATGCCTAAGCGCGGGTATGTCATACTGCCCGTTGCCTATCTCGTAGAGCAGCTTACCCTGCGTGTCTTCTTTGCTCACACGGAACTTCTCATAAAAAGACCGGCTTGCGACGATTATGCGCAAGTCGGCATCGAGCACTAAAAACGGTTCGTGGATAGTTTCTACCACAGCCCGCGTGAGGGCGTTGCCCAGCTTTGTGTCGGCGAAGGGATCATCGCCGGGGAAATTGGTCATGGTGTCTAGATAAGCCCGGCTTTGAGGAGTGTTTTGTAGGCACCGTTTTTAGCTATGGTGCGGAGGCCCTGGGTGGAGACGTTGATTTTGACTGTTTTATTAATCTCCGGTACAAAAATACGCTTTTTTTGCAGGTTGGGCTGCTTGCGGACCTTGCCTGTGGGAT
>DATCEW010000015.1:0-3119 GCA_036509865.1 Minisyncoccota bacterium | reverse complement strand
GCTTAAGCCAGGCTTTGTCGCCTTTCGCAATGTCCGCAAAACAAGCTTTACCGGCCAAACCAAAACCCGCTCCGCGGTAGACGTCGTAGATGCTCGGTAGTCTCCTATTTATTTTTAGCTTTAACGCGTGCGGACTCGGTTAAAAATTGCTTGCGCAAGCGCACGCTTTTAGGAGTGATCTCCAGATACTCATCATCGGCCATGACCTCAAGACCGCGCTCAATAGTAAGCGTAAACGGCGGCACGAGGTTAAGCGCCTCGTCGGTGCCCGATGCGCGCATGTTGGTAAGCTGCTTGCCCTTGGTTGGGTTGACCGACATCTCGTCGCCCTTGGAGGTATTGCCGATGACCATGCCCTCGTATACCTCCTCGGCCGGTTTTATGTACAATACGCCGCGATCTTGGAGGTTTGCAAGAGAGAAGCCGAGCGTCTTGCCGCCCACCATCGAGATCATCGAGCCGGCGGCGCGTTTTTGTATATCGCCGGCATAGGGGCGAAACTCGAGAAAGCGCGAAGAGAGTATGCCCTCGCCTTTGGTATCAAGCACAAACTGGTTGCGATAGCCGAGGAGCCCGCGGGTGGGGCCCTCAAAGATAATACGCGCCGTGTTGCTGTGCAGCTGCATATCCTTCATGATAAATTTGCGCATGCCGAGGCGCTCGATGATGGCGCCTTGAAACTCCGTTGGAGTATCGACGATAACCTCCTCAAACGGCTCGCATTTTTTGCCGTCTATCTCCTGGAAGATAACCTGCGGCTGAGATACCTGCATCTCGTAGCCTTCGCGGCGCATGTTTTCAAGTAAAATAGCAATGTGCAGCTCTCCGCGACCCGAAACTTTGTATGCCGTCTCGTCGCTAAAATCTACGCGGAGCCCGACGTTTATCTCAAGCTCTTTTTCAAGCCTCTCGCGTATCTGGCGGGTGGTAACATACTTGCCCTCGCGGCCGGCAAACGGCGAGTTGTTGACTAAAAAGTTGAGCGTGATGGTGGGCTCATCAATTGCAATAGCGGGCAGCGGTGCCGTGTCGGCATTGTCGGTAATGGTCTCGCCAATAAAAATATCTGGCAGACCCGCAATAAGAGCAATGTCGCCGGCCGAGACGCTTTGTGTCTCCTCTTTTTGCAAGCCTTTAAACGTAAAAATTTTAATGACTTTGCCAGTGCGCGTCTCGCCGGTCGGCTTTTTTACAAACACGCTCTGCCCAGTGGTAAGCCTGCCTTCGTAGACGCGCACAATAGCGAGGCGACCGAGGAAGTTGTCGTAGCCTAAGTTAAACGGCTGCACGCGCAACGACATGCTCTCCTGCGCAACCCCATCTTTTTGCCCTGCTGGCGGTACATGCTCCAAAATCATCTCAAGCAACGGCGTGAGATCTTTTGAGTCATCGATAAGCTTCCTTTTAGCTAGCCCCTGGCGGCCGATGGCGTATATAACCGGAAAGTTGGCCTGCTCATCGTTGGCACCTAACTCCAAAAAGAGCTCAAGCACCTGCTCCTCGGCGCGCGCTGGGTCGGCGGCTGGCTTGTCGATTTTGTTTATCACGACCATCGGCTTGAGGCCGAGCTCGAGCGACTTTTTGAGTACAAAGCGTGTCTGCGGCATCGGACCCTCTTGCGCATCGACTACCAAAAGCACCGAGTCGATAGAGCGCAGCACGCGCTCGACCTCGGAGCCAAAGTCGGCGTGGCCTGGTGTATCAACAAGGTTGATTTTAGTAATCTCGCGGCCGGAGCTTGCGGGCGGATAAAAAATGGCTGCATTTTTAGAGTAAATGGTGATGCCGCGCTCAAGCTCCAAAGCGTTGGAATCCATAGATACCCCCTCCTCGGCAACGCCGGTTTGGCGCAGCAAAGCGTCCGTCAAGGTGGTCTTGCCGTGGTCCACGTGCGCGATAATAGCAATGTTGCGAATTTCCATAAATCAAAAGGGCGGGCGAACCCGCTCCGTTGCCTATAATATACCTGAAATATGGCTATGTGGCAAGCAATACATAGGACTGCCCTATGTAGTTTAGATGCCTGCTTTTATAATTACGCCTAACTCGGCTTTTTGGTTTTTTGATTGGAGAGTCACCTTGTGCTCGCCCACTGTTTTTATGGGGTCGGCAATGTGCAGCATATCCTCGCCAATTTCAAGCGAGTGCTCGCCTAAAATCGCTTTGGCAATATCCTTAGTGGTGATTGTTTTAAAGAGGCCGCCTTTCTCCGTAGCGCGAGCGCTTATGGTTACCTTTTTACCACGCAGGCTTGCAACTTTTTTATCTTGCTGCTCTTCAAGGATTGCCAGCTCGGCGGCGCGCGCCGCCTTTTGCTTTTCAAACTGGGCTACCTTTTCATCCGTGGCGGGCTCGGCGAGCTTTTGCGGGAAGAGAAAGTTGGCCGCATAGCCGTCGGCCACATTTTTAATCTCGCCATGCTGCCCCACCCTCTTAACATCTTTAAGGAATATGACTTTCATCTTTATTGCGTCATGAGCCATGATACCGCCGCATCCATCGTCGGGTCTTTGCCGGCCGTCACATCATCGGGAGTTGTGGTGGCATTAATGTCGGGATGGAGGCCGCCGTCGGAGATCGAGGTGCCGTTAGGCGTGAGCCACCTTGCAATGGTTATTTTAAGCTCGGCTCCGTTACCCAAGTCCATCAACTGCTGGACCGAGCCTTTGCCAAAGGTGCGCGTGCCCACCAGCTTGGCGACGCCATGCTGCTGCAGCGCGCCGGAGAAGATCTCTGATGCTGAGGCCGAGCCTTGGTCTACCAAAATAGCCATCGAGAGTTTTTGGTTTGCAAACACGTTGTAGCCGTATGAGCGGTTGATGATATTAGGCTGCGTGCCTTTAAAGTCCTCGGTTACCACCACGTCGCCGACCGGCAGGAAGTAGCTTGCCATTTGCACCGCCGCCTCCAAGTAGCCGCCCGGATTGCCGCGCAGGTCAAAAACAAGCTTGGTGTCGCCCGTTTGCATGTACTGCCTAAGCGCATCGCGGAAGAGATCTGCGGAGTTTGCGGTAAAGGTATAGAGCTGGATGACAAAGATGCCGTCCGGGCGCTGGTAGGAGTTTATTTCCGGGATATTGATGGTGTCGCGCATGATCGATATGACGACCGGCGCGGTA
>DATCEW010000014.1:0-10738 GCA_036509865.1 Minisyncoccota bacterium | reverse complement strand
CATACGTTATTGGCTTTGGCCAAAGGCTTGGCACTGCGCAAGGCCGGCCGCCGTTGTGGTGTTGGTGGCGGCAAGCTGGCTTTGGAGTGTCGTGCGGTTTTGCTGCGCGGTGGTTACATCGGCCGAGCCAATAAACGGCTGCGCGCTTTGCGCGGTAGTGTAGTTGTTGGTGAGCGTTTGCACGTTAGCGGTGGAGCCTATGGTAAGCGCCTCGCTTTGCAGCTGCTGTATCGTTGCTATCTCCGCATTGACGCCGGTGATAGCGTCATTGTACGCGTTTATTTGCGGAGTAAGCGAGTTGAGCGTGTCTTCTGTTGTGGAGGCGTTAGCATTGGCGGCGGTTGTCTGGCTGGCGGTGCTGCTAGCTGCGGCCGCAGTTATCCAGCAGTTGGAGAGGTTGTTAAGCTGATTTTGCGCGCCTTCGATATCGCCAATGCTGCCCTGCAATATGGTGCCGTACTGCTCGGCATACGTTATTTGAGCTTGCAAGTTGGTGAGTATCCCCTGCGCCTGCGTTTGCGCCGCAAGCTCGTCGGGTGTTTGATAAGCGCTTTGTAGGCCGGTAGTGCCCGAGAGGTTGGAGAGCCCGCCCTGAAGCGTCTTGGTTATAAGCTGAGTCGTGAGCGCGTTGATTATTTGGTCGAGGTCGCTGGCCAGGCCAAGCTGGTCGACGCCGCTGCCGAGCGTCTTGTCTAACGACGCCGCTATAACCCCGCCGGGCGTGGTTACTTTGCAGGTGCAGCCCGCCGGACAGGATACGGATGCTGCCTGGCTGTGGGCGCCCGAGCTAACCGAGACGCTCGGGTTAGTTGTGCCGCTGCAGGTTTGCTGCGTCATGTTAAGAAAGCCGGTTGGCGATATGTTGTTTTTGGCGTTAGCAAGCGCCGTGTTTTGTGCGCTTACTAAGCCTATCTGTGCATAGGTATAAGCACCGTAAGGGTTGTTGGTGGGAGTGGTGGTAAACGAGAGCATGCCCGGCCACCCTCCTTGGGCAAAATTGCCGTTCATAAAGCTATTGATATTGCCGATTACTTTGGTAAGCGTACACGACTGCGCTCCCCGGTTAGCGTAGCTTTGCGCCACCGCTACTTTAATTTGCAACTGAAAAGGGCTGCACAAAAATGAGAGCCCCGCGCCTTGTATAAATTGTCCGGCGGCCAGGTCGGCGACGTTGGTAAAAAATTGCTGATAGTTGTTGACAAACGAGGGGTTGCCATTAAATCCGGAGTTTATCCAATTGACGACGCTTGCAGTGATTTGCTGCAAAGCCGCTTTTGCCAGCACGTTGGTAATGCAGCCTGCAAAAGTAATTGTGTTGTGAGTGGCGGAGTTTCCTACTTGTGCGCCCAGTGCTGTATGGCTAACAAGATCTGATACCGGCACTCCCGTAACAGCGCCTCCAGCAGCTGCTCCCCCGCCTATTCCTAACAATGCTCCTATAGTATTGCCTGATGCTTGCAAAGCGCATGATGCCGCTCCTATGAGCCCGGTTGCGAGCAACATGCTAAGGTCTGAGTTGCTGCCGGAGCCGCTCGACACCGTACCCCCAATAGTTGGCACCGTGCCGCCGAGCGAGCCTCCATTGATATTGTTTATACCTATAGGTGTAAAACCGTTTAACTGCGCGCCGGTGCCGCCGATAGTACCGCCCGTGCCGGCGGTGTTGAGCCAATCTACTCCTTGTACCATGGGGCTCGAAATAGTAAAAATGGTGCCGCCGGTAGTGCTCCCGATAGTGCCAGTACCAAAAGTGCCGCTGCCGGTTGTGCCCGAGCCGGTGCTCCCGCCTCCGTTGGTGCCGCCGCTCGTTCCCCCGGTGCTCCCGCTCCCGTTAGTCCCTATGCCCGGGGTATTAGCGTTGCCGTTGCCGAGCGTACCAACTCCGTTAGTGATGCCCGGAGTATTAGCGTTGCCGTTGCCGAGCGTACCAACTCCGTTAGTGATGCCCGGAGTATTGGTGTTGCCACTGCCCAGCGTGCCACCCCCGTTGGTACCGTTGCCAGTACTCCCGGTGCCATTTGTCCCGCCTGCTCCGGTACCATTGGTGCCTGTAGATCCTGTGCCAGCGCTCCCGCTCCCGTTGGTGCCGCTTCCGGTGTTTCCGCCGTTTAAGCTGCTGCCTCCCGCTTCCGTATTTTGGCCTGCGCTATTGCCCAGCGTAACAATGCCGTTGCTGGCGTTTTGTCCGAGGTTTGCCTCACCGTTGTTTGAGGATCCTCCGGTACCCGCGTTTTGAGTTGCATTAGTGGAGGTGCCAAACTGGCCGTTGTTTTGCGTGTTTATACCGCCGCCGCTAAAAAGCCACGACCATAGCAAAAAAAGGAGGCCAAAAACGAGTATGGCACCCAGTATGATATAGAGTATTTTTTTAGTCATGAACTATTGCGGTAAAAACACAGCGCTCCATGCTGCGCCCGGCTCACCCTTGTTAAAAAGTATACCGTCTTTAGAGAAATCCTGCGCAATGTTTGTAAACACTTTGGCCAGTAGGTCGAGCTGCGCTTCGTAGGTTTGTATGCCGACAATCCCGCGCAACGGGTCGGTAAGCGTTGCTTGCATGTCGGGATATGCCGCGGCAATCGTTGCGTAGGAGTTTACCATCGAAAGATGGAAGGGAGAGAGCGTCTTGGGTACCGGCAGTGCAAGCAACTGCAACGTTATGGCGCGATATGCCGCGCCTATGGGTACTAATGCTTGCAGCGCCGTGGCGTCATTTTTGTTGGTTGCCGTGTCAATTGCTAGCAACGTTGCCTGCTCGCTGGCGGTGGCGTTGTTGTCGAGCACTTGTATTACCGCGTTGCCGTAGGCTTTAAGAGAGGCATCAGAGTCGTCGACAATGTTTAAGTCTGCCGTGGTGTATAAAGAGGGTTTAGTAGCGGCAATCTGCGCGGCCGCAGCGGAGATTATCTGGTCTTGGGTTGGCGTGTCGTCGCCGAGGCCCTGCGACTTGGCGTTGCTTAGGTTGATGAGGATGGTTTTACCCACCGTGTCGGTAACGTTGGAGCTTTGAGCTGCCGCCAGCATCTGCTGCACCGTTTGCGGGTTGGGCGCGCTCAGCGAGGTGGAGGCGTTTTGGGCTTGTATCGCATAGAGCGCGGCCTCCCAATTGGCCGAGTCGTCCGGCTGTGCCGGAGCCGTGCTTACCGCAACGGATGTTTGAGGAGGGCGGGTTACGAGCTCCGCAGCATATACAAGGCCGCCGGCAACCAGCAAAGAGACAACAATAGCGGTAAATTGCGCGCTTGGTGCATAACGCCCTACATTCATGACCACTCTATTATATAATAGAAAATGTGCACGCTCTCTATAAAAAATATGTATTTGGTGCGTTAATGGCCGCTGCGCTTCTTGCTCCTCTTTCTGCTTCGGCATTTCTCCCTATCGGCGGCAAAGTGACCACTATGGTTCCCTGCCCGCACAACGCCGGTTGGATGGTGACGGTTGTGGGCTTTGGCATCGGCAGCGGAGTATTTTTTTACATGCCCGGCGCGACCCTTACGTATCTTTATGGGCCGCCAATAATCGGTGACTGGATACTGGGGCTTTCAGACCTCCCCACCGTGTGCGGCGAGCGCATGACGATGATCGGCACCAGCCCGCTCGGTATTTAAAAAGAGCCGGTGAGCGCAACCCACTGCTCAATAGGCACATCTTCGGCCCGGGCGTTTGCGAGTATGCCCGCTTTTTCCATCGCGCCGAGCGCATCTTTGCCGAGCACCGGCTCCAGATTGCGCTTGAGCAGCTTCCTTTTTTGGGCAAACCCGGCGCGGACAAGCTCAAAAAAAATTTTCTCCGCCGCGGCAGACGTAAAAGTGCCGCGCGAGATATCTTTGACGAGCAATATCGCGGAGTCTACCGTAGGCGGCGGCACAAATGCGCCGCGCGGCACGGTTTTTACATATATTGGCGTGCCGTATGCTTTGACCGAGAGGGAGAGTATAGACTCTTTGGCGCTGCGCGCGATGCGCTCGGCAACTTCTTTTTGTATCAAAAAAACAAGCGTGGCGGGTTGGTGCGCGCCGGATAAAAACTTTTTTAACAATGCGCCGGTAATATAGTATGGGATGTTTGCCGCTACTTTATATTTTTTAATCTTCGGCAACATTTGCGCCATGTCAAACTCAAGCGCATCGGCCTCATACACAAAAAGTTTTTTGTTTTTTATTTCTTTTGCAAATGTTTTGCGGAGGACGGGGATAAGCCGCGCGTCTTTTTCTACCGCCACCACCGTGGCGCCGCGGCCAAGCAGCTCTTGAGTGAGCACTCCCTCGCCGGGGCCTACTTCAAGCACGCACTCCCCTTTTTTTATGTCTGCCTCATCGGCAATCATCCGCACATAGTGTGCGCTCTGTAAAAAGTGCTGCCCAAGTGATTTTTTGCGGAGCATATAAGGGTACACTTACTTCCCTTAGAGGGAAGAGGGACGATAGTAGTTTAATCCAAATAAATAGTTTTTCCTAAGCGCACCGGACTCTCCCACTCAACGAGATCGTTTGAGATGTCGGAGAGAAACTGCGATGGCAGCGTGCCGGTTTTAGATCCAAACACGGTGCGGTAGGAGGCGTAGGAAAGAAACACCTTTTTCTCCGCCCGCGTAAGTGCCACATACATGAGCCGGCGCTCCTCCTCTTTGTTGGCGTCGCCTTCTCCCTCGCGCTCGTATGGGAAGAGCCCTTCTTCCAATCCCGTAATAAAAACATACGGGAACTCAAGCCCTTTTGAGGCATGTACGGTCATCAGCCGCACTGCATTGGTGTCTTCTTTTATCTCGTCTTGGTCGCTTGCGAGCGCGGCACTTTCGAGCAATGCTTCAAGTGCCTCCTCTTTCGGGAGATCATCGTAGCGCGCGGCAAGCGACACCAACTCGCGTATGTTTTCGAGCCGTTCGGCGCCCTCCAGCTTGTCCTCCTTATGCATGCGGTCCATGCCGCTCTCGACCACCACAAAGCGTATCAGTTGCGAGGGTGTGAGCTCAAGCGAGGCATTTTTTATTTTTGCGAGGAGCGCGCGGAAGGCCTCTACTTTGCTTTGCACCGCTCCGTTAAGCTCACTTTCCTTCCCTGCCAATATTTTAAGCAACGTTACTTTGCCGATGCCGCGCGGCGGGATGTTGGCTACGCGCGCAATATCAACATCGCCTCCCACGAGCGCGGCGCGCACAAACGAGAGCGTGTCCTTAATTTCTCTGCGCTCAAAAAAGCGCGTACCCACCACTTGGTACGCAATGCCGGCAGCGAGGAGCGCCTCCTCAATCGCGCGCGACTGGAAGTTGGCGCGATAGAGCACGGTAAAGTCTTGCGGCCTTGCTCCGCTATCAGCCATCTCTTGTACTTTGCGCGCAATAAAATTGGCCTCGTCGGTTTCGTCATAGGCTTGATACAGCGAGACGCGCTCGCCCTCCGTGTTGTTGGTAAATAAATTTTTCTCGGGGCGGTATTTGTTTTTAGAGATGATATCGTTTGCGGCGGCCAGTATGTTTTTTGTCGAGCGGTAGTTTTGCTCGAGGAGTATCGTGCGCGCACCGGGGAACTTTTTTTCAAACGTCATAATGTTGGCTATCTCCGCGCCGCGCCAGCCGTAAATAGTTTGGTCGACATCGCCCACGGCGCACACATTTTTGGCCTCGCCCACCAAGTGTCCGGCAAGCCTTGCTTGGATGCGGTTGGTGTCCTGGTACTCATCTATATGTATATGCTTCCAGCGATTTTGATATGCGAGGCGCGCCGCCTCGTTTGTGCGCAAAAATTTTTCCGCACGCAGCAGCAGATCGTCAAAATCAAGCGCCGAGTCTGCCGCAAGCCCTCGCTCGTAGGAGAGCCAAATGGCGGCTATGGTGCGCTCTCGCCCGTTTTGCGCCTTCTCCGCATAGTCGCCGGCGGTGAGCCCCTCGCCCTTTTGGCGCGATATGGCGCTAAGCGCCGCGCGCGGCTCTAGTTCCCCCTCTCCTCCAATTTGCTTGATGGCCTCTTTAATAAGGCGCATGCTGTCGGCGCGGTCATAGATGCTCGGCTTGCGCTTGAGCCCAAGCGCGCGAAAGTTCTCCTTTATAATGGAGAGCCCGAGCGAGTGGAAGGTCGAGACAAACGGCGGTCGCGAGGCGGTAAATGCCGGCCGGTTGATGTCATTATTTTTTGCAAGCAAGTCGAGCACGCGCGTGCGCATCTCCCCCGCCGCTTTGTTGGTAAAAGTAATCGCTAAAATCTGCTCGGGCAATGCGCCCTCTTTAACTAGCTGGAGTATCCGGTGCGTAATCACGCGGGTCTTGCCCGCTCCCGCTCCCGCGAGCACGAGCAAAGGCCCCGAGGTGGCAAGCACCGCCTCCTTTTGCGCACTATTAAGGCCGGCCAGATGTCCTTGGAGATGATCCACGCATGCAACTATATCCTACCAGGGCTCGGTAAACAAAAATTATGCTTCTTCTGCGGCGATTTTCTTTTGTTCTTCGTCTATTAAAACATCGAGCTCTTTGCTCTGCTCTTCCATAAACTGTGCAATGTCATGCGCCGAAGCGGTAAGCTGGCTCTCGAGCATGTCAGCGCCTGCCTCAAGCGCGTGCAGCTGTGTTTGTATGCTGGCGCGAGCTCCCTCGCTCTCTTTGGTGAGCGTATCTAAAAGAGCGTCCAGCTCGGCCTCAATTGCTTGTGTGTCTTGTTCGGTATCCATATAATTTATGCGGCTTTTTTTTGTGCTTGTTGCGTATATGCTTCCCGTATTTTCTTCATGCGGTCTTCTATGGCAGCGGGAGTGTATGTGACCTTTTCATTGTTTTTAGTATAGACCACCCTCTCTTGCGGCAGCTTTTTTTCCAGAGCTTTTTTAAACGCATCCTCAAATTGTTTCAACGAAAGATCCTCCCATGTGTAGCCTATAGGGCGAAACGCTACAATGTCTTGCTCCTTGATCTCCATTTCCTTTCCAAACAGGTCGTTCCATATTTTTACATATGCACCGGCATTAGTTTTTAACTCCTGAGTAGATTCGAGCCTCGGTTCTTCCACTGTAAGCGGGCGCGCCGCAGCTCCTCCGGGAGGTGTAGGTTCATTTCCTTCGTCTACCCCGTGCCCCGCACTCTCTGCCGGCTCGTTACTATTGTCAGTTTCCGGTGTTTTAAATGGTGCGGATGCTTCCGTATTTTCTTGAGGGGCAGCAGCGACTTCCGACTCTACTATATCCGGCATATGGCTATGCACAGGTTTGCGATTTTCTTTGCGTTCCGCTTGCGTTTGTGCTCCCGGCTCTGCATATCGGTTGTCTTTGTTTGTAACGCGCAGTTGCTCGTTGCGCATCACATCCCACTGGCCAATGTAGGTGTTGGCGTTGTTCATCTTGGCGCCTATGCGGCTCTGCGCTTTAGTAAATTGCTCGTAGTCGTCATTTATAAGTTTGAGCTTCTCCTCCACCTTTGCAAGTTTAATGCGTATCTCGCTCTTAGTAGCAGGGTTGTTTGCAAGCTGCGCATGCAACTCTTTAAAGCGGGTTTCACCACTTTCTTTTAACTGCTTAACCCTGTCTATCTCTTTAGTTACTCGCTCGTTTTGACCCGCCAGCTCTGCAAACACCTCCCTCGAGGGCCGCAGTCTTTTGTCTATTTCTCCCACTATCTTTTCGGCAAGATTATGTTGCCTGCTTTCCCAGGTAGTTTTTTTGCCGTTGTAATGCTCAAGCGATACATGTGCGGCATTGAGGTTTGTTTTTGACTTTTCTATTTTATTTACCAAGCCTTTGCGCTCTTTATTCATCTTGTCCGATAATGAGGCATCAAATTCTCCGGCAGTACGTGCAAGCTCGATGCTTTTATCAAGCGTACCAAGCTTTGCTTCGGCTTCCGCGAGCTCTCTTTTGCACTCTTCATGCCTTCCCTCAGCTATGGCAGCGCGCTTGTCGTACCAGTTGTATATCTTTTCAAGTACTATATTTTGCGGCGCATTGACCAGCTTGATGCCCATGCGCTCAAGCCGAGCTCCAAACCTGCCAATGATGTTGTGGTTTGGGGCCGCTTCATCAGCACTTTCCGTCTTTTGCCCGTACATATCAAAATGACGCTCCCTCTCTTCCTTGGTTGGCGGTTGTACCTCTGGTGCCGATGTTTTTCCCCCGGCTGTTCTCTCGTTTCTTTCTGCTTCTTTTACTTCTTCTGTCGGAGCAGTAGCGGCAACCTCCGGAGTTTTGGCTGCATCCGGGGTGCGAGTTAATCCCTCTTCGACCGCAGCGACGCCAATCTTATGTAAAGATTCTTCCTGTTGTTTTGAAAGATTGGTATAGTTTTTTATTTCATCATCTATTTTCTCGGCAGGTTTTTGTGTCCACTTTTCGATATCTTCATCCTTGATAGCATCAAAAGTGGCTGTTTCTGGTCCCTCTGGTTTTTTAATCCACCCCGCAATGTCCTCGTCTTTAATAGCATCAAATGCTTCCACCTCTATATTATGTTCTTTCTCTAGTGCAGGTTTAGGAGCTTCTTCTTGCATGGCTCTAGCTTATCACATACTTTTTTCATCTTTTCTACAGATATTTTGTTATACACACCTTGGGTTTTGTCTAGTTGACTCTCAATCCTCAGCTGATACCCTTGAAAGGTGCGCGGTGAAGATAGTATGAAATGGCTCAGTTGAGCCATTTAATGAGGGAAATGGCTGCAATTCCCATGAAAAAGGCTTATAGAATCTCATAAAACAGACACTTCTTCGGTGGTTAAGCGGTTTCTCGCGAAGAAGGCAAATAAAGCGTTATTTTTTAATCTCTTAGTGGGGTCGGTCTCTTTTGCTGTACTCTCAGTGCCGGCGCTCGCACAAGCTGGCACCTTTTCTTTTATAACTTCCCTCTTCGACTCGACCGCCACGCTTACCAACGCGGCGAGCAGTGCCTCCAACTCACAGACCATGCCGCTTCTCGCTGCGGCGGTTAACCTCGATCCGCAGGCGGCCATCGGCGGCGGCGACATTACCGTTGTAGACGGCTCCGCTCTTTTGCCCGACCAAGGGCCGTCCGGCACTGCAGCCGACATTCTTAATCAGCCGGCAAACTCGCAAATCAGCGTCTACACCGTGCGCCAGGGCGACACGCTCTCGGAGATAGCACAGATGTTTGATGTAAGCATCAACACTATCGTGTGGGCCAACGACATACAAAAAGGCGTTATCACGCCCGGCCAGACGCTCATCATCCTTCCTATAAGCGGGATACAACACACGGTAGTTAAAAGCGACACGCTTGCGTCGCTTGCAGCTGCATATAAATCAGACGCGCACGACATTGCCTCCTATAACGGGCTCGTCGACGGCGCAGCGCTCAATGTCGGAGATACTATTATTATCCCCGATGGAGAAGTGAGCTCAGTTGCTTCTTCCGTATCAAACTCTTCTTCATCAGGTGCCGTTAAAAAAACTTCCACTTCAGGCGGCTCGCATGCCGCTCAAATAAAAAGTATTGCAAAAGGCAGCACCACCGAGCCGTACTTGGGCGGCAGCGGCCCCGCATTGAGCGGATACTTTGTATGGCCTCTTAATGGCGGTGTTATCACGCAAGGCTTGCACGGATGGAACGCGGTCGACATTGGCGCGCCAAGAGGTACCGCTATTTATGCGGCGGCCGCCGGCACGGTCATTGTTGCGCGCACCGGCGGGTGGAACGGCGGCTACGGCAACTATGTAGTTATCTCGCATCCCAACGGCACCGAAACTTTGTATGCGCACATGAGCAAAGTGATTACCTCCGCCGGCGAGCAAGTGGCGCAAGGCGACACGATAGGGCTCGTGGGCATGACGGGTCTCGCCACCGGCAACCATCTCCACTTTGAAGTCCGCGGCGCCGAAAACCCGTTTGCGAGTTACTAAATATAAAAACTAAATAAAATAAAAACACCCGCTCAAGTGCGGGTGTTTTTATTTTAATTTGAAGCGGATGATTTTTACTATTGTTTCTGACCCTACCTTGTTGCCATAATACGTACGATAGATTTTATACATCTCTTCTTCGCTCTCAAACTTTTCATGTCCGTCAAAATCTGAGTCTACCAACTCTTCCATTTTCTTTTCCCATACTTTAATGAGAGTTGCTTTACCAAATTTTTCTTTAGTATCCGAATTTACTAAATCAACCCCATCCCCTTCTGAAAGATTTTTATCATCAAACAATCGCCACGTAGTATCTTTTTCTCTCGCAAGCACGAGCTTTGCAAGGTTGCCCCTAAATTTAATTGTCTTCTTTTCCATACTTTTTTATTTTGCAGGTTGTGTAGTTTGATGTTCAAATCTTTTGCTTACTAATTCTCCGATAGATTGAGAAAAGTTTGTACCGACCGTGATCGTTTCCAGAGGAATACCTGCTGCGTTGAGTGCATCGTGCACAAACCTATCTCGTTTGGTCATGTGAGGCAGTGAGTGGTACATACCGTTTACTTCTATAGCCAGAACAGGTTTTGAATAACGATCAGTAATCAGCAGATCAACATGTTTTGCCCATATCTGTTTCAGCCACACCGGGTCATTATTTTCGGTGTGTATAAAATCAGCTATACGCATTTTAGGAGCCACGAGGAATCCTTGCGGTAACTGTTTTAACAATTCATGATAAACAGCAGCTTCGCTACCATTCATGACTCGAGGTCGGGCAACATAAGGAAACGTTTTTTGTATAGGTTGCCAAACTATTTTTAGCTTTGATTTCTCGCTATCAGATTTTCGTGCAATTGCTAGCAACCATGCGATGGCAGAAATCATTATTAAAATTATTAAAGTTT
>DATCEW010000013.1:0-7588 GCA_036509865.1 Minisyncoccota bacterium | reverse complement strand
GCCGCGTTGCCAAGGGCATGCGCATGGCGGGCCGCATGGGCCAGGATAGGGTAACCGTGCGCAACTTGGCGGTGCTGCAAGTTTTGCCGGCAACTAACGAGATAGTTATTGCGGGCGCAGTGCCCGGCCGCCGCGGCACGGTTGTGGAGATTCGCGGTGCTGCAGCCAAAAAATAAAAAAGATATGGCAACTAAAACTACAATTAAAAAACCGGCTGCAGTAAAAAAAGAAAAAGCTTCTGTGGCTAAACCCAATTCTGCAAATCGCCTTGAAGCAACCATTTTTAATATCAAAGGGGTTGAGGCGGGCAAGCTCGCGCTGCCGGAGAGCATCTTTGGCTTGCCGTGGAACGCCGACTTGGTGCATCAGGTGGTGCAGGGCATGCAGGCAAACGCACGCATGGGCAACGCGCACACCAAAGATCGCGGCGAGGTCCGCGGAGGCGGCCGCAAGCCGTGGCAGCAAAAGGGCACCGGCCGCGCGCGCCAAGGCTCCTCGCGCTCGCCCATTTGGAAGGGCGGTGGCGTTACGCACGGCCCCCGCAACGAAAAGGACTACAGCCAAAAGATAAACCGCCAGTCGCGCCAAAAAGCGCTCCTCGTAGTGCTCTCCCGCAAACTCAAAGACGGCGAGATTATCTTTATGGACAAGCTCTCGATAGCCGAGCCTAAAGCAAAGGAGGCAAAGGGCGTTATCGATACCTTTGGCAAGCTCGGGCTTCGCGCACTTAAAAAGAAGAACGCCGCTTTAATTGCGCTCCCCGCTTTGCATACACCTACCTTTAAGAGCTTTGCTAATTTTGGCAATGTTGAGATGGTAGAGGCGCGCAACTTAAACCCGCTCTCGGTGCTTACCGCCAAATACTTGGTGCTGGTAGACCCGGCCGCCACAATCGAGACTTTGATGAAAAAACGCGTGGTTAAAACAGAAGACGCCAAATAATATATGGAAAAACATACAGTAAAAATCTTACTCTCCCCGCGCATTACTGAAAAAGGAGCATACCTCTCCGAGCATGGAGCCTATGTGTTTAACGTTGCGCAAAAAGTAAGCAAAAAGGAGATTGCACAGGCGGTGCAGGCGCTCTACAAAGTGACGCCGCGCAAAATTGCCGTGCTCGCGGTGCCGCGCAAGCAGGTTAAAACCCGCAACACCAACCGCACGGGTAACACCGCCAAAGGTCGCAAGGCGTACGTGTACCTTAAAAAGGGGGAGACCATAGAATTAGTATAGAAAATTATAAATTAGGCCGCGTCAAAAGGACGATTACGCGGCATGATTTCGACAAAATCATATGAAAACTTATAAACCATACACCAAGTCGCGTCGCCACATGACCACGGTCTCGTACCGTAAGGTACTCACCGCGAGCGAGCCACACAAGGCGCTCACGAGCGGGCACACGCGCGGATTTGGCCGCAACAACGCGGGCCGCATTACCGTGCGCCATCAAGGGGGTGGGCACAAGCGCCTCTTCCGCGATGTTGATTTTGGTTACAAAAAGCAGGTGCCGGCGCGCATCGAGACGGTCGAATATGACCCAAACCGCTCAGGCTTTATCGGCCTCCTGGTGTACCTAGACGGCGAGCGCCGCTACGCGCTCGTGCCTAAAACGGCTAAGGTAGGCGATATTATCGAGACATCCCCAACTGCCGCCGCAAAGCCGGGCAACCGCATGCCGCTTAAAAACGTGCCTGTCGGCGCCTTTGTATACAATGTAGAGATAAAGCCGGGCAACGGCGGCAAGCTGGGCCGCTCGGCAGGCACGCACATCGAGGTCATCGCCCTCGACAAAGGGTATGCCGACCTTAAAATGCCCTCAAGCGAGGTACGCAAAGTACTCGAGACCTGCTGGGCAACCATCGGCGAGGTCTCCAACGATGAGCATCACTTGGTGGTCATCGGCAAAGCGGGCCGCAGCCGCTGGATGGGCATCCGCCCAACCGTGCGCGGCACAGCGATGAACCCGGTTGACCATCCGCACGGCGGTGGCGAGGGCAGGCAAGGCCGCGGTTTGCGCCGCGCCAAGAGCGCATGGGGCAAACCCACCGGCAAGGGCCAAAAAACCCGCACGCCTAAAAAATATTCAAATCACCTGATAGTGAGCCGCCGCAAAGTAGGCAAACGCGGCAGTAAGCAGTAGCATCGCTCTAAGCGCGCCGCTATAAACGGCATAAGTGTTCCCTTAAATAATTTTACAGAAAATCCCCGCGCAAAAGGCGGGGATTTTCTAAAGTTTGACTCTAGGGAGGGTTTCCTGTACTATCTCCTCAACCCCGCAGAAGCGGGTTTTCAATTGCAAGATGGCACGATCGCTTAAAAAAGGTCCGTACGTGGACGAGAAGCTCCTCAAGAAGATTGAGGGCAAGAAACCTCAGACCGCTGAGCTTATTAAAACGTGGGCGCGCCGCAGCCAAATAGCCCCCGAGATGGTCGGCTTTAAGTTTGGCGTTCACAACGGCAAGGCGCATATCGAGGTTTTGGTAAGCGAGGATATGGTCGGGCACCGCCTGGGCGAGTTTTCTCCTACCAAAAAGTTCCAGCGCCACGGAGGTAAAATGCAAAAAGAGATGGAGCAAAAGGCTAAAGAGTCTGAGATAGCATCCGCGCAAGCCGCTAAGGCCGCAACTGACACTAAAGCGGCGGCTGCAAAAAAATAGTTCAACCACGCTCTCTATAAATAAACATGACCGACGCAACCGCAAAACTAAAAAACTATCGCCAGTCGCCCCGCAAGGTGCGCTTGGTTGCCGACTTGGTGCGCGGTAAAACAGCCGAGCATGCTATTGCGCTGCTCAACACGCTGCCCAAGCGTGCGTCTGAGGCCATGATAAAACTTATCCAGTCTGCGGTCGCCAATGCCAAGATGCCGGCAAAGGATCTGGTCATCTCCACCATTCAGGTTAACGGCGGTGTCGTCTTTAAGCGCGCGATGCCCCGCGCCCGCGGTCGCTCGGCACCCATCCGCAAAAAAACCAGCGTCATAACCCTCGGCCTTTCCAAACGCGCTGATAAAAAAGCAGCACCGGCTGCGGCAAAATAAATTATATGTCTAAAGTCGTACATCCATTTGCACACCGCCTCGGTATCTTGCGTGACTGGCGTCATCGCTGGTTTGCCGTGGGCGCACAATATCAGGCCTATCTCAAAGCAGACATCCTCCTGCGCGAGTATCTGCAAAAAGAGATGCGCGGCATGTACATAGGCGGTATCGAGATAGAGCGCGGCGCAAAAACGCTCCGCGTTATCATCAAGACCTCGCGCCCTGGCGTTATCATCGGCCGCTCCGGCGAGGGTTCGGTAAAACTCAAAAACAAAATCGCCGCTTTTCTTAAAAACAAGCATCTTGAGGTTCCGGAGATAAAACTCGATATCGAGGAGATACGCTCGCCCGAGAGCAATGCGGCTATTGTGGCTTATATGGTTGCCGAGAGCCTCGAAAAACGCTTGCCGTTTCGCCGCGTGCTCAAGCAGACTATCGAAAAGGTCATGGCCAACCGTGACGTAAAGGGTGTGCGCATCCAGCTCGGCGGTATGCTCGGCGGCGGCTCTATGTCGCGTACCGAGCAGCTCAAAAAGGGCCGCATCCCGCTGCAGACCTTCCGCTCCGACATCGACTTTGCCCGCGAGCGCGCCAACATGGCGCTTGGCGTTATCGGCGTCAAGGTGTGGATATACAAGGGTGAGGTCTTTGCTCCGAGCGGCAAAGACAAATAAATAAGCGCTACGTATTTAAATTTTATGTTGACCCCTAAAAAAGTAAAATATCGCAAATGGCACACCATGCGCCGCAATGCCAAAAAGGGCAAGGTGGAGACCCGCGGCATCACGGTTGCCTTTGGCAGCCACGGACTCAAGGCCACGACGCATGCCCGCATACGCTCCAACCAGATAGAGAGCGCCCGCAAGGTGGTGGTGCGCAGTTTGGGCAAAACCGGCCGCATGTGGCTGCGCATCTTCCCCGACATGCCGTTTACCAAAAAACCGCCCGAGGTAAAGCTCGGCAAGGGCAAGGGCGATCCGGCGGGATACGAGGTGGATGTCTGGCCGGGGCGCGTTATCTTTGAGGTAGACGGCGTAACGGATGCGCTTGCAACCAAGGCGCTCAACAATGCCGCAAAAAAGCTGCCGCTTAAGGCAAAAGTGGTTGCAAGGCAGCACTAAAAATATATGGCAAAAAAAGAAACATACAAATTACATTCTGCTCAGGAGCTCGACACGGTAGTGTCGGGTAAGCGCGAAGAGCTGCGCGTCTTGCGCTTTGGCGCCGCAGGGAGTAAAAACAAAAACGTAAAGCTCGGGGCAACCTTGCGCAAGCAGATAGCCCGCGCGCTTACTGCAAAAACAGCGCTCGGAAAATAATTATATGGAATCTAAAGTAAAAATAACGCATAAGAAGATTCTTCGCGGCACGGTAGTGTCCGACAAAATGCAGGACACTGCGGTGGTGGCCGTGTCGCGCTATGTAAAGCACCCTAAGTACAAAAAGTACATGAAGATAACCAAAAAATACCACGCGCACAACCCGGGCAATAAAGCCAAAGAGGGCGAGATAGTAAGCATCCGCTCGTGCCGCCCGCTTTCCAAAACCAAATCGTTTGAAATAATGTTCGACATCGCATAATTATATGATCCAAGACCGCACACTCGTCGTTATTGCAGACAACTCCGGAGCCAAAATCGGACGCATTTTCAAAATACCCGGCTCTTCCAAAAAACGCTATGCCGAAATCGGCGAGGTAGTGGTGCTCTCGGTGCAAACCGCCGAGCCCCGCAAAGGGGTTAAAAAGAAGGATGTGCTCAAGGGCGTGGTCGTGCGCCAGCGCAAGCCGTTTAGGCGCAAGGATGGCTCGTATATCCGTTTTGACGAAAACGCGGTCGTGATACTCGACACCGGAGGCAAAGACAAAAAAGAGCCCAAGGCCGGGCGCATCTTTGGCCCGATACCGCGCGAGCTCCAGGAGCTTGGCTACCAAACCATTATCTCTCGCGCGCCTGAAGTCGTCTAAAATTTATTTTAGACAATATAAAAAGAAATTTTATGAATACTTTACATATTAAAAAAGGAGACAACGTCACCGTCCTCTCCGGTAATGAAAAAGGGAAGAGCGGCAAAGTCGTGGAGACCTTCCCCAAGCTCAACATGGTTTTGGTAGAGGGCGTCATGATGCGCAAAAAGCACCAAAAGGCGCGCCGCGAGGGGCAAAAGGGCCAGATAATCGACAAACACTTCCCGATACACGCGAGCAACGTTGCGCTTGCTGGCAAGAAGGCTAAAAAACCGGCTAAGAAAGCAAAATAACACACCGATATGCCAAAACTTATACAAGAACAACAGCAGACCGCGTTTGATGCGCTCAAAGGAGAGTTTGGGTGGACTAACCGCATGCAAGTGCCTAAGCTCGAGAAGGTAGTTATCTCGGTGGGTGTCGGTAAAATGGCAAAGGACAAGGGCAAAGTGGAGCTGGTTGCCGACCGTTTGGCAAAAATTACCGGTCAAAAGCCGGCAAGCCGCGGCGCTAAAAAGTCTATCGCCACCTACAAAACCCGCATCGGCGACAAAGTGGGCTACCAGATTACCCTGCGCGGCAAGCGCATGCAGGACTTCCTCAATCGCCTCGTGCACATTGCACTCCCTCGCACCAAAGACTTTAAAGGCATCAGCCTTAACGGTATCGATGCGATGGGCAACTACACGCTCGGCATCAAGGAGCACATCGTCTTCCCCGAGACTGCCGACGAAGATATCAAAGATGTCTTTGGCATCGCGGCAACGATAGTGACCTCAGCAAAAAATCAAAAAGAAGCAAAAGCCTACCTCACCCACCTGGGCTTTCCGTTTAAGTCAGCAGGATCACAAAAATAAAGACTTGCTTTTTTATATATTTATGCTATCCTAGGTGTAGATGCACAAAAGGAGGTAGGCATGTTAGATCGATGGGAAGAGCGTAAAGAGCAACTGGCTACGTTTCGCGTTGAGTACGGCCATTTGTTCACCGACTTACATTTCTTCCAGGGCTTGCATTGTCGTTCTATATGCTAGGTCGAGCCGCTGTATCTATCTTTCATTGAAATAGGAGGTGTCGATGATCAGAGAGAAAGAAGATTCTAGCTGGTGGCCACGAATCATGGGCATCGCGCTTGGTTTAGCAAGCGTGTTGGGGATTTACCTGACCTATGACGTGAGTAGGTTCCACTTCTAAACCAACCGGCCGCCTGAGCGCGGCCGGTTTTCTTTTTACAAAACATCCTTCACAGAAAGGTTTTCTAAAAATGCTGTCTCGTTTTTCTGGAACAACTGCCAAGAAGGACGTTTCACAAAAATAACGTTTCGCCCCTTAGTTAAAGGGGATTTGGGAAATGTATTTTGAAGGTTGCAGTTGACCGTTGGGGTATCATCTGTGGACAGTATGGGTAGTTTCTCCAACGGGGGGGGTGTAGAATTAGCGTGTTTCTAGAGCGCTTATCAATAAAGCCATAATTAGTATTTTTGTATGATTAAAAAGTATATTGGAGCAGGGTTGGTTGCTCTCGGGCTCCTGCTCTCCGTTGGCTCGATTGCGGCACCGGCTCAAGCTTCTTCTCTTACCTCCACCCAAATCTCAGCTATTATCGGCTTGCTTCAGTCGTTTGGCGCAGACCAGGGTACTATCAACAATGTCTCTGCTGATCTCGGTGGTTCTTCCAGCTCACTGTCGTGCAGCAGCTTTGCCGACCTTACCTACGGCAGTTTTGACAACAATCCTGGCGGACGAGTATCCCAGCTCCAAACGTGGCTCGGCATCTCTTCAAATACCTTCGGCTTTGGCACTTACGGCAACAAAACGCAAGCAGCGTGGAACGCTAAGTGCGGTGGTACACAGACGACTACATCTACTGCACCGAATACAAACACGAATACTGCACCAGCAAACACACAGACAGGCACTCAAAATACTTCTGCCAACTTTACCGCAACGCCAACCTCGGGTATTGCGCCGCTTTCGGTCACGTTTACAAGTCCATATGGCAGTCCATCGGGGACAGCTTTAGGATACGTGATCGATTTTGGAGACGGCACACAGCAGTCTGTTACTTGCAGCCCCGTAAACAATGTCCAAGTAGAAGTGCAATCGACATTGATATGGCGATCTGTATGTGAGAACCCAGTGCAGATTACGCACACTTACCCATCCAGTGGTACTTATACGGCGGTACTTTATTCTGGGAAAGAAAATGAAGATTCGTGGGAAAACGAAACTACTAATATCACCGTCACTGGCGGCAACTCCAACAACTCTGTCTCGCTCACCGCTTCACCAACTTCGGGCGTGGAGCCGCTGACGGTGAACTTCAGTACTAATGCGCAAGGTACTGATTATGCTCTCGATTTTGGCGACGGTGCCATCGGGGTCTCTGTTGGTGTTGGCGATTGCG
Source organism: Minisyncoccota bacterium (assembly GCA_036509865.1). GTDB lineage: Bacteria > Patescibacteriota > Minisyncoccia > Phycocordibacterales > SBAW01 > GWA1-54-10. The sequence goes on along the minus strand of DATCEW010000013.1, from coordinate 172 downwards.
GCGTCAATAGAGATGCCGATTGCGGCGCATCGCACACCTACACTTCGCCAGGTACCTATATTGCACGCATCGTACAGGATTCAAATTGTTCTGCGGGCAAATTAGGCGGGGGTTCTCCTTGTGTTGTCCCGAGCAATGCGCAAACGCTCACATCGCAAACCATCACCGTCAC
>DATCEW010000012.1:0-8644 GCA_036509865.1 Minisyncoccota bacterium | reverse complement strand
CTCGCCGGGGCCGCTGATGACAAACGGCTCGCGCTCGCCAAATGCGGCGTTTTTGACTCCGTTAAAGTCCTCGTGATCCATCGAGACAAGTGCGATGTCGGCACCAAACTTGGAGGTTTTTAAACTAGAGTCCTTGGAGGGCGGATTAAACGCCAGGGTCAAATCGCCCTGAGTGATTTTAAAGCATTCGCCCCCTAAATAGCTGATAACCATAAGCCTATTTTAGCATGTGTTGATTGATTTTGGAAGCGAATTGGGCTATTCTGTAGAGGTCAGTTCTTTCAACTAAACAGCGAGGTTTCGGCAATGCCGAAGAGTAAAACACCTGAGCAAACCCGAGAAGTAGGTTCGAGAGATTTGCTCGCAGTGTTTGAAATCCTCAAATTCAAACCGGATAAGAAAAAAGAGGATCTCAAACACGGAAAACTAAAATCTACCGACCAACAAAGGCCCGCTTTTCCAAAAGGGCCTCCAAACGGCTCGACCTGGGATTTTTCGATGGTGCCGAGAGATTCGAGCTTCCTGCACCACGGCGACTAATCAGCTCCCGTTGCGTCTGTGTTTGTTAAGGCTCATAGAGTCATGCGTTGAGCCGTAGTTTTGGGCCCCTTTCGCTTTTAGCGATTGGGGCCTTATTTTATTTGCAAAACTTTAATACATCATATATAGTAGCGGGCAATAAGGGCTTCGCCTTATTATAAGCAAATACGCGCGCAAGGATTAATCTCCCACCTTGTCCAATTGGGCCAAGCAGGAGGACCTGCCGTACAAAACAATATGACACCATCAAAAGGAGCCGTTTTGGACCTGCCTCGCAGCAAAACGGACGCGCCACACTCTGACTACAACAACTCTGAGGAATCTCAGGTTATTTCGCCTATGCAGGCGCTCGCCGACAAAGCGCCGGAGCCTCCCAAGCCGGGCGATATCGTCGAGGGCCCCGTGCTCGCGCTCGATAGAGCCCGTCTCTACATCGACCTGCCTCCTTTTGGCACCGGCGTTATCTACGGCCGCGAGTACATGAACGCGCGCGAGGTTATCAAGCGCACCAACATCGGCGACATTGTTGCCGCCAAGGTCATCGCCACTGACACCAAAGACGGCTACATAGAGCTCTCGCTCAAAGAGGCGCGCCAGGCTATCGTCTGGGCTGAGGCCGAGGAGGCGCTTAAAAACAAAACACCGTTTGAGCTCCTCGTTAAGGAGGCAAACAAAGGCGGCCTTATCCTCGATTGGCAGGGCCTCGGCGGCTTTCTCCCCGCCAGCCAGCTTAAAACCGAGCACTATCCGCGCGTTACCGACGGCGACAAAGATAAAATTTTAGACGAGCTCCGCAAATTGGTGGGCACCAAGTTGCCGGTCACCATCATCTCCGCGACCCCCAAGGAGGGCAAGCTCATTTTTAGCGAAAAAGGCGTCGATGATAAAGAGAAAAAAGAGCTGATTGCCTCCTATCAAGTCGGCGACACCGTCTCCGGCGAGGTTACCGGCATGGTAGACTTTGGCGCGTTTATCAAGCTTGAGGAGGGTCTCGAGGGCTTGGTGCACATCTCGGAGATAGACTGGGGCCTCGTAGATGACCCGCGCCACTTCTTTAAGGTGGGCGACAAAGTCAAAGTAAAAATAATCGACATCAAGGACGGCAAAATATCGCTCTCGGTCAAGCAGCTTAAAGAAAATCCGTGGCAAGCCGCCGCACACAAGTACAACAAAGGCGACAAAGTAGAGGGCGTCGTCATCAAATTTAACAAGCATGGGGCGCTTGCGTCCATCGAGGAGGGCATCGCGGGCTTGGTGCACGTGAGTGAGTTTGGCAGCGAGGAAAAGCTCCGCGCCAACCTCGAGCTGGGCAAGCGCTATCCGTTTACTATATCGGTCTTCGACCCCAAAGAGATGCGCATGGCGCTCACGTTTATGGGGGATAAAAAATAAAAACCGAGTCTATTAAAAAAAGAAGAACCGCTCCGGTATTAATTTACCGGGGCGGCTTTTTTCGCTCACATAGTCTTACTTTGCAAATAGAGGCTCAGACGAAGGAGGAGGGTCAACCTTTTCAAGAAATATTCTTCCCTCGAAACCTCCGCGCTCTTGACGCCGATCACGCAATACCCGCATAAACTGCCGCCGAGTTACCCCTTGCAAGGCAAGTAACGCGATCATAACCTCAGCGACATCAGCACACTCGTTGCGTCGTGCTTCAGGAGTTGTTGCGCCCATCACTTCCCGAACTTCTTCGAGCAATTTAGCGAGAAGCTCTCCTCGAAATTCTTGATCATCTTCGATCCTGTGCCAGCGTGGTATCTCTCCCCTTCCATTGCTAGCAATAATTTCCGGCAACTTATCTCTCACGAGCTTCATACCGCACCCCTTTTCTATCTGACAATCCAAAATGTTTATACCGCACGAGCAATCAAAAAGCAATAAACTTTTATTTAGAGTGCAAACGCATGGTGGCCACCTCGCGGCCGTCGGTTAAAAGGTCTTTGAGCGCCTCGGCTACAAGCTTGCGGGATTTTTTTAGCTTCTCCTCCTCCGCAGGTTTATATTTGCCTAAGACAAAATCCACCGTTTTTTCGGCATCCGGCTTCTTTAATTTGCCGCTTGGCGTGCAGGGCGAGATGCCGATGCGGATGCGGACAAAGTCTTTTGTTTTGATAGCCCGCTGGATCGAAGCAATGCCGTTGTGGCCTCCGGCGCTTGCGCCAAAAGATATCTTAACTCTGCCAAGCGGCAAATCGAGCTCGTCTTGGAGCACCACGAGCTGCGCGGCCTGCTTTTTTGAGGTCGCGAGCGTTTTAAACGCGAGGCCGGAGTTGTTCATGTAGGTCTCGGGCAAGAGCAGCGTCGCTTTAGCGCCAAAAAGCTCGCCCTTTATCACGTGCGACTTGAGTTTTTTGTCGTCCTTCCACTCACTCAGCCCCTCTTTTTTAGCGATTGCGGTTAAAAAGTCGCGCCCGGTGTTGTGCCGCGTGCCGGTGTATTGAGCATCCGGATTGCCGAGCCCTGCGATGATCCATTGCATATGCAAAATGATACCACAAACAAAAAAATACTTGCATTGTTAAAAAAAGAGCATACACTGATGCCATGCCAGAAGAAAAGCGTGAGTCTTTCTTCACCGAGCTCCTCAAATTTGCTCTTATTGCACTCATCATAGTCGTACCGATACGCCTATTTGTCGCCAAGCCGTTTATCGTGAGCGGCGCATCGATGGAGCCGACCTTCGAGACAAACCAATACATCATTGTCGACGAACTTACCTACGACTTTGCACAGCCGCAGCGTGGAGACGTCATTATTTTTAAATATCCCAAGGACCTGTCGCAATATTTTATCAAGCGCATCATCGGGCTGCCCGGCGAGACGCTCCACATTACCAACGGGCAGCTCTCCATAACGACCGTGGCGGGCAAAACCATTGATCTGCCGGAGAGTTATATAAAAAATATAGGCAACGGCGGCGACATTGATGTGCCTATTCCGGCCGGCAATTACTTTGTGATGGGTGACAACCGCCCCGACAGCTCAGACAGCCGCTACTGGGGCCTCTTGCCGCGGGGCGATATCGTCGGCCGCGCGTTCCTGCGCCTCTTGCCTCTGCAAAATATCGGCCTCTTGCCCGGCAGCACCCAAGAACCGCAGTGAAACACTTGAACCAATCATCGGTCCGCACCGCACCCGCATCGTTTTTGCGGCATGCAACCGATGTCGCAAGCTTTTACGGCTTTAGGCCTGCGCGCGAGATAGAGCGCATGGCTGCCAATCGCTTGGTAAAGCGCGTCGGCGCGCACACCTTTGAAACGGTCTCGCACGTAAGCGCAACGCGCGTTGCTATGCGGCCGGGAGAGCCGGCGCTCGCGTACTACGCATCGCCCTACCCCACCCACCTGCCTAAAAACTTTTTACCGCGCGAGAGCGGCGAGTTTGGCCTCCAGGTAATCGGCTCCGGCGAGAGTCTCGGCGAAGTCGTGCTTTTAAAAACGCTCTCGGCAATAATTACCGAGTGGGGCGCTTGCATCCTGCGCGTGCGCATCAACGCCACCGGCGACAAAGACAGCCAGCAGCGCTTTTTGCGCGAGCTCTCGGTGTACACGCGCAAACATATGCAGAGCTTTGACGAGCCGGCACGTGCGAACATTGCCGCAAATCCTCTCTCGGCCTACATCGCTCCGACTGAAAGCGTAAAACAACTGTTAAGCGAGGGGCCCCGCTCGATGAACTTTCTCTCCGAGAAAAGCCGCATCCACTTCCGCTCGGTGCTTGAGCATCTCGAAAACCTCGGCCTCCCCTATGAGCTCGACGACCTTTTGCTTGGCGATGTGCGCGATCCGCACATCTCCTTTGCGATAGACCTCGAGAGTACGGATGCCACCATCATGGCAGTGGTAGGCGGCCGGTACGACGACTTTATAAAAAAACATAGCGGCCGCAAAGAGGGTGTAGGCGTGGCGGCGAGCATATTCTTTCGCAAGAGCGGCGCGGCGCGCTCGAGCTTTACCGCGCCGCAAAAGGCAAGCGCGCCAAAAATATACTTTGTACAACTAGGGCTCCGCGCCAAGCTCCAAGGCCTGGGCGTCGTAGACATGCTGCGCGAGGCGCACATCCCCGTCTCGCAATCGTTTGATACCTCACATCTCTCGCCCCAGCTCGTGGCAGCGCGTGAGCTTGGCGTGCCCTACATGCTCATCATGGGCCAGCGCGAGGCTATAGACGGCACGATTATCGTGCGCTCAACCCAAAACTCCTCGCAAACCATCCTCCAACTCTCAGCCCTCCCCCGTTTTTTAAAAACCTTGCACTAAAAGATACATATAGTAAGGTTGATCTGGACAGCAATCGGAGGATACGCCATGCCGCAAAAGTGTGACGTTGAAAAAGGCATGGAGCTTTATGCAAAGCTCTTGCCAATACTCAAAACAAAACATCCTGGGAAATATGCTTTTTTCAATATAGAAGATGACACATATGTAGTCGGCGCCAATCACAATGAGGCCGCCGATCTATATAAAAAACGATACGGATACGGCCGCGTAACGGGGATCGATGAGTCGGGATTGCGAGTGTATCTAACAGGGATTAATGTGCTGGGATTTATCATCCCTAAAAACTAGGACGCGCAGGTCCTAAATCGCCGTCCGAATATTCGGACGGCTTTTTTTATTGCCTAATTTTGGCCTCTATGGTAGTATCTTTGCACATGAGCGTACAAGCGGAGGTTAGTAAAAACGAGAACGAAACGGCTGTTAATCTTATCCGCCGTTTTTCCAAGCGCGTGCAAGGCGCGGGCCTTATCCAGCGCATGCGCGCCCGCCGCTACTTTACCCGCATCAAGTCGGGCAATGTGCGCCGCAAGCAAACACTCAAGGTCATCAAGCGCCGCGGAGAGGTCCAAGAGCTCATCAAGCTCGGCAAAATGGAGCCCCGCACCACCCGCGGGCCGCGCCGCCGCTAGCACTCTAATGGGCGATACTTTTTCTCTCGCTAATAAAACATCCCGCTCAACCATCGAGCGGGATGTGCCGTTTCAAAAAATTAAAGAGGACGTGCTCGGCAAAAAATACGAGCTTTCGCTTGTATTTTTGTTACCAAAAGAGATGTTGGCTGTAACAAAAAAATATAAAAAGAAAGATCACGTCTCCAATGTACTCTCATTTCCACTCTCCAAAACATCCGGTGAGATACTGATTTGCAAAGAGGCTGCGGCGCCGTTTACGGTGGGCTATTTGTTTATCCACGGGCTCCTCCATTTAAAAGGCTGCAAACATAGTGCTACAATGGAACGCATTGAGCGCCTCTACTTAAAAAAGTGGGACATCAATGCTCATGAGTAAAACAATTGTTGGCATCGACATAGGCACCTATCACGTCAAAGTGGTTATCGCGGAAGCGGGAGACAACCCCAGCCTCCCGCCGCGCATTTTGGGCACCGGCTATGCCGAGAGCCGCGGCCTCAAGCATGGCTACATCGTCTCCATCGGCGACGTCTCGCGCTCGGTTGCGGCCGCGGTGTCGCAAGCCTCCAAAGCCGCACGCATTAAAGTTAAGCGCGCCTACCTGGGGCTGGGCGGTGTCGGGCTCGAGGAGAGCTTCTCGCGCGGCGAGGCGGTGGTGGAGCGCGGTGACTCTGAGATTACCGAGCGTGACATCCCGCGCGCCATTGCCGCGAGCGAAAAAGCGCTGGCCTCCTCGGCAACACTCAACCGTAAAATAATCCATACCATACCCCTGCGCTACTCGGTAGATGGCGTCAAAGTGCTGGGCAGGAGCCCGGTCGGCATGAAGGGCATGCGCCTCTCGGTTGAGACACTTTTTATCACGTGCCTCGAGCGCCATGTAAACGATCTGGTGGAGGCGGTTGAGCAAGCGGGCGTGGAGGTAGAGGATGTGGTTGCCGCTCCGATTGCCGCAAGCTTTGTTGCGCTCTCTAAAATGCAAAAACGTGTCGGCTGCGTCCTTGCCAACATCGGCGCCGAAACTCTTTCAATCATCGTGTTTGAGGACACTACCCCCATCTCCGTCAAAGTGTTTCCGGTCGGAGCCGCCGACATTACCAACGACATTGCGCTCGGACTGCGCATCTCTCCCGAGGAAGCCGAGCAGCTCAAGCAAGGCGCGGTCTTGGGTGCACCCTTCCCTAAACGCAAAATAGACGATCTCATCGCCAAGCGCGTGAGCGACATGTTTAAGCTCGTCGAGAGCCATCTTAAAAAAATCGGCAAAGACGAACTCTTGCCTGCGGGGATTATTTTGACCGGCGGCGGCTCATCTATACAAACCATGTCCGACTTAGCCAAGGCTGTGCTGCGCCTCCCCTCTCGCGTGGCATCGCTCGAGGGTGGAGCAGCAGCTAAAATACAACTCAAAGACGGCTCGTGGGCGGTGGCCTACGGTCTTACCATTTGGGGACTCCAAGGCAGCGACCTCGAGGGACCCTCCGAGCAAAGCACCGTATCCGAAGCCCTCAAACAAGCCTGGCGCTGGTTTAAAAAGTTCCTCCCTTGACAAAATACTATTTTAGGAGTACTCTAGAAAAGAAGTTTACATAGTACCTTCCCAACCCAGGAGAGACAGGTGGATCAAGCTCTTAAGACGATGCTGCTTGCCCAGGCAACAGCCGAGGTAATCTCTTTCGTTCGCACGTTTGCGGACATGGAGGCCGATCGCGAAAAGACGCTCGAGTTTGCCAATGAACTCGGTTACAAGTTTGGTTTGCCGAAGATCGAGGTGACCCAGATGTTCGACACCGAGTTTGCTAAGTCAAAGAGCCAGTTCGATCTTCATATCGAAAATATGGCCAAGGCCGAAGTCTCCGAGGCCGTAAAACAGGCCGAGTGCGAGCAGCTCATGTACACCAGCAAGCGCGACGAACTGAATCAGATGCTTGTGGAGCAGATGGTGCTTATCGGCACCAGGGCGGCCAGCATCGACAAGGTGCTCGACAACGGCTTTCACGACAAGCTAGAAGAGCAAATCCGCTCCAGCCATGCCGGCCTGATGAAGATTGTGCAGGAGATGCATCGCGGGGCGCTTCGCTTCGTTTTCTCCCTGCATCTCATTGAGCAGGAAACGGCGGCAAAGCTTGTCGACCTTTATGAGGTCAAGTAAATCCGCCGCCGCAAAAGTTCGAAAGCCCCGCAAAATATCACGGGGCTTTTTTCTTTTCCAAATAATCATTCCAACCTTCGCGCTAATATGTGCGTAAAAGTATCGATTTAAAGAAATTTCGCTCTGTGATATACTGCTGACATGACCACGGCGACTGTAGCAAAATCACATATAAAGGATAAAAAGGCTCAAAAAATGGTTACTATTCCGCTCCAAGAATATCGGGAGCTTTTGGCTACCCGCGTGCCGCACTATTATTTAAAAGGCAAAGCCGCGCGCGACCTCGACAAGCTTGTTGAAGAGGGGTTGAAAGAATATAAAGACGGTAAAACCCGAAAGCTCCGCTCTCTTGCTGATTTAGATTAGAGATTCTATGGAGATTAATACTTTGCCGCGTTTTGATAAGCATTACAAGAAACTCCCCAAAAAGCTCAAAGAAACAGCTAAAGAAAAAGAAAAGACTTTTCGTTCTAACCCCTACCACCCAAGCCTGCGGACGCACGCACTCCATGGCCAAGATAAAGGCTTGCACGCATTTTGGATCGATCAAAAATATCGCATCAAGTTTCTTTTCATAACCCCGCAAAAGGTGCTGTTTCTCGATGTTGGTACCCATGACATCTACGAGTAATTAAAACAGAAGAGATTTTTGTCAAAAGGCGCAAAATTTGCATACCTCTATAGAGCGGTGGTACAGTGTGTTGGCTATGGCACAAATACAACCAGAAATCGAAGCGTTTGCACGGATACGCGTGGTAGGAGTCGGCGGCTCGGGCAAAAACGCCGTCAACCACATGATGGAGAGCAAAGTGCGCGGCGTCGACTTTATTTCCATCAACACCGACGCGCAAGATTTGCAGCACTCGCTCGCAAAGAAAAAAATACATATTGGCAAAAATCTTACTCGCGGATTGGGAGCGGGGATGAATCCAGAGATAGGCAAACGCGCCGCCGAGGAGACTAAAGAGGAAGTGCAGCAGGCTATCAAAGGCTCCGACATGGTATTTATCGCCTGCGGCCAGGGCGGCGGCACCGGCAC
>DATCEW010000011.1:0-4257 GCA_036509865.1 Minisyncoccota bacterium | reverse complement strand
CCCGAGAGCTTGCAGGGCAAAGACCTCGTCTCGCTCGATCTGGGCGCGCTCATTGCCGGCACCAAATATCGCGGCGAGTTTGAGGAGCGCCTCAAAGCCATCATGAAGGAGATAGAGCGCTCGGAGGGCAAGGTACTCCTCTTTATAGATGAGATACACACCATGATAGGTGCCGGCGCCGCCGAGGGCGCGATGGACGCGAGCAATATGCTCAAGCCTGCACTTGCGCGCGGCGACCTGCACGTCATCGGCGCTACCACCCTGCGCGAGTATCAAAAGCACATCGAGCGCGACCCGGCGTTTCAGCGGCGCTTCCAGCCGGTGCAGGTGCTTGAGCCCACTGTCGATGACGCGGTGGCTATCATGCGTGGCCTTAAAGAAAAATACGAGCTCTTCCACGGCGTGCACATTACCGACGAGTCGCTCATTGCATCGGTGGAGCTCTCGGCGCGCTACATTGCTGACCGTTTTTTGCCGGACAAAGCTATCGACCTGATAGACGAGGCGGCATCGGCCTTGCGCATCTCGCTCGAAAACAAACCGCCTTTGCTCGAAGACGCGCACCGCCGCATCATGCGGCTCGAGGTAGAGAGGGAGGCGCTTAAAAAGGATGCCGAGAACCCCGACGGCAGCCGCACGGCCAAAGCGCGCGTTAAAGAAATCGAGCGCGAGGTTGCCGAGCTTAAAGAAAAAACGTCCGAGCTTGAGTTAAAATGGAAAAACGAAAAGCAAGCGCTTACCGACATTAAAACCATTAAAAAAGAGCTGGAGAGCTTGCGCATCGAGGCCGATGGCGCCGAGCAGGAGGTAGACCTCTCGCGCGCGGCGGAGATACGCTACGGCGAGATACCCGCGCTCGAGCGCGAGCTTGATCAAAAAGCAAAGCGCCTTAAAAAGTTGCAGAGCACGCGCCGCATCCTCAAGGAGGAGATAGTCGAGAGCGACATTGCATCGGTTGTCTCCAAATGGACAGGCATACCCGTCTCGCGCATGCTCGAGGAGGAGGCGCAGCGGCTCTCGCGCATCGAGGCTGAGCTCACGAGCCGCGTGGTGGGGCAGGCGGAGGCGGTGCAAAAAGTATCCGACGCGGTCAAGCGCTCGCGCGCCGGCATCGCCGACCCCAACCGGCCCATTGCCTCGTTTATGTTTCTCGGCCCCACCGGCGTGGGCAAAACCGAGCTCACCCGCGCGCTTGCCGAGTTTATGTTTGATGACGAAAAAGCGCTGATACGCGTCGATATGAGCGAGTATATGGAAAAGCACAGCGTGAGCAAAATAATCGGCGCGCCTCCCGGCTACGTGGGCCACGAGGAGGGCGGCGCGCTTACCGAGCTGGTGCGCCATCGCCCGTACTCGGTTTTGCTTTTTGACGAGATAGAAAAAGCGCATCCCGAGGTCTTTAATATTTTGCTCCAAGTTTTGGACAACGGTTACCTCACCGACGCCAAAGGCCGCAAGGTCAACTTCCGCAACACTATCATCATCATGACCAGCAACATCGGCGCACAATACATCGACAAAATGGAGCAAATCGGCTTCTCGACCACGGGCGGCACCGATGCCAGCAACTACCGCGTGGCAAAGGAGCGCGTCGAGCAGTCGCTTAAGGAGTACTTTCGTCCCGAGTTTCTCAACCGCATCGATGAGATAATAATCTTTAACATACTCTCGCCCGAGGCGGTTAAGGACATTGTCGGCATCCAGGTTAAGGAGGTTATCGAGAGGCTCAATCAAAAAGATATTACGCTCACGCTCACTCCTGGCGTGTTCGACTATCTCTCAAAAGAGGGTTACAACCCGCGCTATGGCGCGCGGCCACTGCGCCGGTTGATACAAGATAAAATCTTGACCAAAGTGGCAGGCCTGATGGTAAGCCGCGGCGTGCTTTCGGGCGGCAGCGTAGTTGTCGATTTTAAAACCGCAAAGCAAGAGGGCGTGGCGGGCGAGTTTACCTTTGAAGTAAAAAAGAAGGGCAAGGGCCCGAAGGTGGTGGCCTCCAATGTCCTGGAGGAAGATAAGGTGGGCGTGTAGATAAAATAAATAAAAACTCTCCTAACCAAGAGAGCTTTTATTTTTCGTCTTTTTAAGGTATTTTAGAGAGGTTCTACATTTGCAGTGTTCCTTCTTGCGTCGGTGGTAGAGTGGTCAATTACAACAGGCTGTAAACCTGTCGGCTTCGGCCTACGAAGGTTCGAATCCTTCCCGGCGCACAGATAGTAAAAATATCCCAGCTTTTGCTGGGTATTTTTATTTTCTGAGCTGCGCCGGAGAAAGGTACTTGAGTACCTTTCGGGAAGGATTCGAACAGCGGAGCCATAATTTGCCAGCAGGCAAATTGGCGAGCTGGTGCCCAGACAAACTTTTGCGACGGCAAAAGTTTAGTCGAGGGAGAAATTCCTTCCCTACTAGCTCCGCCACCTCATGCCGCTAGGTGCGGCACGAGGACTCCGTATGGCGGATGGCATGACCGCCCGCGCCGTTTTCAGAGAATAGTATTGCAAGGAATTAATCTCTATTTTCGAAGTGGAAAAGGCAATCTAATTTTGCAACAAACTCTAAACTAGCTTCACGAACTTTTTTATGGTCAGCATCAATTGGGTGTATGCTTTTAGCTACAGCATTTTTTGCTTTTTCAAAATCCTCTGCTTCCATAAAGTAGTATATATGCTCGCCGTCTGCAGAAATAAAGCATGACTCTGAGACAACACCCTCGTTTTTGAGCGTTGCCACAACCTCATCTTTTCTGGACTTAAGCTCTTCAGACCAATCGAGCCATGCCTGTTTTGCTCCTGACTTAAATGCAAATTTGTAGAGAGATACTTGCGTCATATATAAAATATAAACGAGCGAGGTGTTATTAGCAACCTCGCTCGAAATTTATCTACTGTGTCGGTTCAAATCAAATAATGAGCCGACGAATTGCTTGAGGATCTGCCGAAGGACCGGGCCTGTCACAGCAGGCAATGCATATTTGTGCATTTGGCGGCCAAAATATTGGGTCCGGTTCCCCGAATGCCATGCGGTAGAGCGGGAGCGTGCCATTATTATAGGCATCGCACAAACGTTCCCGCTCTTCTTCACTCACCGCAGGCAAATGATGAACATATATACCCTCCGCAACTTCATGGCACATGCGCGTATAGTCTTGGGTAAAGAGAATATGCGTATGCCACATTGGGTCGATCTCGGTCGAGATCGGCAAGGAGATACCTTGGCCGACGGCCAGTGTGAGCCCCATAAATCGTTTATACTCGCGCTCCATTCTCTTAATGTAAGATGGATCCATTGCGTCTTTCTCGACTAGATAGCCGCTGACGCCGCTCATATCCCACGATTCGACTCGAGCAAAATGCTCGCGAGCTCGTTCTGCTGTTGCTTCCATATTCATCCGACTCTCCTCTCAAAGAACCCGCCGCGTAAATGCGCGAATCTTTACAAAGAGTAACAAAAATGTTGTTTCAAAGCAAGGATGCAGCATTTTCATATAAAATCGTTCCAATCTCGTTCCATAGGACGCACAAATGTTTTGTAGAAAATGTAGATCTCATTAAAACAGCAAATTGCTGTGGTATTGTGCGTTCATGAATACTAAAGTAGCCAGTTTACTCATCGGAGCTATTGTGCTTGGGACAGGAATCTTTTTATTTATAAATGAGTACACAAAAGCGCCTGCGGTCGTGCAGGTGCAGACGGCACCACAAGGGCAAGAAAGTTTCGATGCTAAAAATTCAGCGTTTACCATTAATGGTGCTTCAGTTACTTTGGTAAATGGAGTATCTAAAGTGCCTGCAGCCCCCGGTTCAGCATCTATGATTACCACTACTTATTTTGGCAATGAAGCAACCGGCGACCTTAACGGCGATGGCTTGCCGGACAAGGCCTTTTTAGTTACCCAAGATACTGGAGGTAGCGGACTATTTTATTACGCTGTGGTTGCTCTTAAGACAGCGAGCGGATATAAAACTACGAACGCTTTTCTTATCGGTGACCGCATTGCCCCACAGTCGACCGAAATTAACACAAGCGCTAATGAACTCTACGTTAATTTTGCTGAGCGTAAACCAGGTGAGCCGATGACTACACCCCCTTCTCAAGGGGCGACACTCTACCTTAAGGTTACCCCTCAAGGTGTACTGGAGGGGTTGATGAAATAACCGTTCCAATCTCGTTCCATACGGCGCACAAACGTGTATTACTTAGTATCCGCTCAAAAACGAGTGGTATGATACAAGCATGAAGTCGCTCATGCGTCTTTGG
>DATCEW010000010.1:0-5961 GCA_036509865.1 Minisyncoccota bacterium | reverse complement strand
GCGTGTAATCGTAGTTATAACCAAGCGGATTTCCGAGTATAGTTACTGAACGACTTGAAGAAGTGTACTCGTCTATTCGGCCCGCAACTGAACCGCTGAAGTCCCACGCCGCCGATAACGTGCCGCCTTGATAACCGGACGCGTTGAGCATGTTTGCCGAGGTTTGTTTCGTCATCTGCCATGTGTTCGGCAGCCAAATTGAGAAGCCGAAGTCATTGTCGGTGTATTTCTGCATACCAATAACAGAAACACCGCCCGTTTGGCCTGTACCACTGTCAGAAACCGTAATCGTTGCCGATGCAAGAATAGTGGACGGAAGAAGTCGAGACACTATCGCTTTGTATATACCTGATTTATTGTATGTATGCGTAAAAGTCATCCCTGATGGTACCGAGCAGCCCGTCATCCCATCATTCGTAACTCCCGCAATGCTACATCCGTCGGCTCCATCACCGAAATAAACATAATCTCCGCCAGCACTCGGTGGAGCGACGAAGGTGACAGTGAGAGGAACAGTCCCTGTCGTAGGCGTCGCAAAAGTACTGGAATTACCTGCTGTATTGTTTGATGATTGCGTCGCTGTGTTTGTCTGTGTTCCGCCACATCGAGCGTTCCAAGCGGCTTGCGTTTTGCGGCCATAGGTGCCGAAGCCAAAAGTGTTCGAGGGGATGCCGAGCCATGTTTGAAGTTGTGATACTCGTCCGCCAGGATTATTGTCGAAATTACCGTAGCTTATGTCGGCAAAGCTGCTGCACGACATCGAACTGGAAGAACCACCGAGAGTAGCAGAGACATTGTTAATCACACTTTGATCTGCGCCAAATGACTGAAGCAAGCCGATGATTGCTTGGACTTGAGCTGAGGTAAGCGATGCGGCCTGCGCCTGTGCCGCAATAGAGCCGACGGAGAGCAGCAGCCCGAGAGCAACGAGTACTACCCCTATATGTTTCTTAATCATAGAAAATAATTAATATCCTTCTTATAAATACCTGCAAACCGCTTTAACTCTACCATGCCCATTTTCGGTTCCAAAAGCTCGTGTTCCCTGCGGGAATTAGCTACAACAAAAAGAACGGATTTGGAACCGTCAAAGTGGGCGACGCTTCATCGCGCCGTTGGGCGCTGATCTTCGAGCTAAATCAGGATTTTAACCCTCTTAACTCCTCTATTGTGCCCGGGAGAGGACTTGAACCTCCATGCCTTGCGGCACATCCACCTCAAGGATGCTTGTATACCAATTTCAACACCCGGGCGTGTATGGGTGCTCGCCTACTATACTAAGCATTGCTCACATTTTCAATCACCCCAATTAAAAAAACCGCCCTGCTAAACGGGGCGGTTTTTATGTTTAGTATTTTTAGTGTAATTACTCGGCTACTACCTCTTCGTCAGTTTTCTCGACCGCAGGAGACTCTTCCACTACCTCTTCTACTTCCGGAGTGATCGTCTCTTCTATATCAGCTGTTTCGTCTTTAACTGTTGCGCGCGGGCCGACTATTTGCTGGCGGCGCATGGCGCGCTTAACCTCGCTCGTTGCCTTCTCGCGGATAAAATAGAGCTTGGCGCGGCGCGTGCGGCTGCGGCGGAGCACCTCTATGTCGTCTATCATTGGAGAATAGAGGGGGAAGATCTTTTCCACCCCGACACCGCTCGAGACCTTGCGAACCGTAAACATCGCGCCGGCCTCGGTGCCGTGCTTAACCGCAAGCACCAGGCCCTCAAAGGCTTGTTTGCGGACGTTTTTAGTCGTGACCGATTTTTTGTTGGCTGCTTTGCCGGTTTTGAGCTCCACGATTTTTTGCCAGACACGGACAGTGTCGCCCGAGCGGATACCCAGCGCCGCGCGCTCCTTCATGTTGACCGGGGATACTTTTACTGCGGATTTCATTGCCAAAAGACTGTAACATAGCTTAACTACTTCCGCAATTCTTTCTCCGCCTTCAAAAAATCCGCCGGCAACGGCGCGGTAAAGGTCATTTCTTTTCCGTTTGGATGGGTAAACGTGATAGAGAGCGCATGGAGGGCCAGCCGCTCAAACCCCAAGAGCTTGGGGCGGCTCGGGGCATAAAGCTGGTCGGCAATAATAGGATGTTGCACTGCGCTAAAATGCACGCGTATCTGGTGCGTGCGACCGGTTTTAGGAAAAGCCTCCACATAGGTGGCTGGGTCGTTTACGCCGGAGCCGCTCGAGGAGCGCTCGATGACGCGGTAAGCGGTAACCGCCTCGCGCATCGTGCCGTGCGGCAGCTTTGCCGAGCGCGGCCCTTTGCCTCCCCGGCTACTGCCGATAGGTTTGTCTATCACTCCCCTATCGACCTTTAACACGCCGTGCACAAACGCGCGGTAGGTTTTTTTTATCTCGCGCTCGGCAAACTGCGCTTTTAAAAACTCGTACACGGCCTCGGTGCGCGCCACCACCAACACGCCCGAGGTCTCCCTGTCGATGCGATGCACAAAATGATAACCTCCCTCGCCATATTTTTTTTCGAGCCAATGGCTCAGTGCCGGATAGTCGTGCTTGCCGTCCGGGTACACAATCATCCCCGCCGGTTTGTCGACAACCAGCAGCTCGGCGTCTTCGTAAAGTATCTTGGGGGCTTGCATCAAACTCACTATACTCGATTCTTGCGTGCGAGTCTTTTAGTTGCTACTTTGATACTAGAAGCTGGCAGTGGAGGACACTATGGCCATACATGCAGAGTCTTATCTCTCCCAATTTCTTCTACATGAAAATGAGATGGTGTATAAGAGTTTTTATCAGTTGCTGCTCGTAGCAAAGGAGGAGAAAGACCGGAAGATGGAAATAAAATACCAACAAATTCTCTGGGACTTTTTGACACTATGGAATCTCCCGGTAACTCATCCAGAAGTACAAAGATGGGAAGCCGAAACCAAGATACTTGGTTCAGATTTCAAAAAACTTTTCAGTGTCTCAGATTAAGACTCGCGACAAAATGGCGGCACACGATGCCGCCATTTTTATAGTAAAGATTTTTTACTCGTGTGCGCGGTGCAAGACTCGAACTTGCGACCATCCCGGTGTAAACGGGGTGCTCTACCAACTGAGCTAACCGCGCGCTGCACACACTGTGCACTTTTTTTTACATTTAGTCTACTGTGGTGCCCCTGCGAGGAATCGAACCTCGAACAGCGGCTTAGAAGTCCGCGGTTATATCCATTTAACTACAGGGGCTTTACAGCACGTGCACAATACCATAATACCCTTCATAATGGACAGTGCATGCGGTTTCTCAGGCAAACATACTGGCACCAACTCTTTGAGGCGGGAGTGTTCCTCAAAGCGCTCAACAGCGTGTGGGAGACTGCAGGCGGGTTGCTGCTGCTCATCGGCGGCCGCACATTTCTTTCATTTGTATTTATCTTCTTTAGCCGGGCGGAGCTTATAGGCGGGCATGATGATCTTATCTTTCGATTTGTAGCGATGCAGCTGCAGCATCTCTCGGTGACAACGCGCGTCTTTGTCGGCGCCTACTTGCTCTTCCACGGGCTCATTAACATGTTTTTGTCCTACAATCTGTATCGCAACCGGCTGTGGGCGTATCCGTTTGCCATTTCCTTCATATCATTATTTTTTACCTACCAGCTCTATCGCCTGGCGCACACGCACTCGCTTATCCTTTTGGCGGTCAGCATCTTCGACCTCCTCTTTATCATCCTCACGTGGCACGAATATCAGCACCAGTTAAAAAAACGTCATGCCGCTGCTGCCTATTGATATCCCCGCACTGCTGCTTGCAACCGGCTACCTCGGGCTTTTTTGCATGGTCTTTGCCGAGTCGGGGCTGTTCTTCGGCTTCTTTTTACCTGGCGACAGTTTGCTCTTTACCGCCGGGTTGCTCGCGGCAAACGGGACCTTTAATATTGCGGCGCTCCTTATAGTACTGCCGATCGCGGCCATGCTCGGTGACAGCGTCGGCTATTGGTTTGGCTCATGGGTTGGGCCGCATATCTTTATCAAAGACAATTCTCTCTTTTTTGACCGGCGGCACGCGCTGCGCGCAAAAGAGTTTTATGAAAAGTACGGCCCGCGCGCGATTATCCTGGCGCGTTTTGTCCCAATGGTGCGCACCTTTGTGCCTATTGTCGCCGGCGTCGGTTCGATGAAGTATGCGACGTTTGTAACGTACAACGTCATTGGCGGCCTTTTGTGGGGGACGCTCTTGCCGAGCCTGGGATATTTTTTAGGGCGGGCCTTCCCCTCCACGCAGCACTACCTTACCCTGATTATCGCCCTTATTATTGTGATCTCGTTTTTGCCTATTGCGCGCGAGTGGTGGCTGCAGCGTAAAAAATAGTTTACCGCGCGCGCGAGCCCGGCGCCGCGTTTGTTTCAAAAAGCGAGAGCGGCTCGTCTCCGCCGCCGGTTGCCAATATCATCGCTTGGCTCTCAAGCCCCATCATCATGCGCGGCGCGAGGTTGGTGACAAACGGCACGCGCTTGCCCACGAGCGCACTCGGCTCGGGATAATAGGCGGCGATGCCGGAGAGCACTTGGCGCTCCTCATCTCCAAAATTCACGCGGAGCTTAAGCAGCTTGTCAGAGCCTTCTATTTTTTCGGCGCTCAAAATCTCGCCGATAGTTATCTCTACCTTTTTAAAATCTTCTATGCTAATAGTCTCCATGGTTTTTAATTCTATCTAAATAACTTTGTAATATCATCGCGGCGGCTGAGGCGTCTAATTTTTCCTGGCTTGGCCGCTCCCCTCGGCCAAAATTGCCCTCAAATTGCCGCGCGGCCGCGGCGCTGGTTAAAAACTCTGCCTCATACTCAACCGGCACGCCGCAGAGCTCCGCTAAATCTTTTTTAAACTGCTCGATGTCTTCCATTACGGCATTGGGCTCGTTTTTAAAGTTGCGCGACTCGCCGATGATTATTTTTTGCACCTCCTCTTTTTTAACAAGCTCAATAATATCCTGCAAGGCATGAGGCCCCGCCTTGATGGTTGTAACCGGAAAAGCAATGGAGCCGCCCGCATCAGAGCGCGCAACGCCGATGCGTTTGGTGCCGTAATCAATGCCGAGATATTTCATCACCTCCTTAGCATAGCCAATAAAGCGCAAAAAGTGTATTGTGTCCTTTATTGGAGGGGTGGCAGAGTGGTCTAACGCACCGCACTTGAAATGCGGCGTACCGCAAGGTACCGTGAGTTCGAATCTCACCCCCTCCGCCCGAAGACTTTTGTATCGGACAGACCCGAGAGCCTTATTTGTAGCCGTTTTTATGCAACGCTTTTTTGTGAAATCTAGATAGGGCGAAGGACACCGAACTATTCACCATCCCAATATCCGAGTGACTGATCGGCTTTACCGAGAAAGCGGAATCCATCGCTGGACATCACGCCGAATTTTTTTGAATCTGGATAGTCGGCTATCTCTGGAGCTTCTTTGGTGCTTACACCCACGTAAAGTAGCTCAGCCTTAGAAGTGTTTATTATTTGATGCGCGGTATCGGGCCCGCCGGGCGGACATGCAATAAAATCTCCTTTTTTGATCGCATACGTTTTGTCCCCGATCCGAACCTCACCGTTCCCCTCAACTACAAAAAACATCTCCTCGTTAACCCGATGGCTATGAAAGGGGAAGGCGCGTTTGCCTGCAGGAATTTTGGTTATATTGTAGCCGGGCTTCTTCGCCCCGATCCGCGTCGCAACTTGCCCCATTACAGAGCCGTCGTATTTTTCTTTTACATGCTCAGGCCGACCGCCGGGGAATCCCTGATAATCGAGTTCTGAGATATTAATTATTGGTTTTTCCATAGTAGTGATTATATCAAACGGGGCCTAATCTAGCCGTGTCGCGCGCATCTAACACCAAAGTCATGTTCCAAGGATATTGATTTTGCGACCCGTCGAGATTCGAACCGCGTCGCGGAAATTAGGTCACTATACTTTACAGAGTATGACCCCACTAAAGCACCTTGCACCCAATAAGCACGATTC
>DATCEW010000009.1:0-6897 GCA_036509865.1 Minisyncoccota bacterium | reverse complement strand
CCAAAGAGCGCAAGAAACCGGGCCTTGTTAAAGCCCGCAAGCGCAAGCAGTGGTCAAAGCGCTAAGCTTGAAGAGGACGCCCAGCTTATCAAACAAGCGCTTGAGCGCATAGATATGACAGGGGGAGTTTACACCCAAGTCTTCAAATTCTGAGAATTCTTCTTCTTGAATTTCAGAGGCTTCTATTACCTCAAACTCCGGAAAGGTTCCGGAGTTTTTTATTTGACGCAAGCATTTTTTTGTGTATAATAGTCGCACTATGGAGCACTCAGATGAAGAAGAATTTATTGCCGAGGAGGATTCTGAGGCAGGATCTGCAGCGGTAGGGAAGTTACGGGATAAATTAAAAAAAGCAGTCGAGGAAAAGCAGGAGTATCTAGAGGGGTGGCAGCGGGCGCGAGCAGACTTTGCCAACTTTAAGCGCGAGGAGGCTCTCATGCACCACGACAAGGAAGCGAGGATAAAATCAGACATGGTAGAGTCGCTTATCCCGACCTTAGACACCTTTGAGATGGCGCTCAAGCACACAAAAGGCGACGAGAGCAAAGGTCTGCAGATTATTTACAAACAGTTTTTGAACTCTTTAAAGAGTATGGGGGTGGAAAAATACGGAGCGCCCGGAGATACTTTTAATCCGCACACGTACGAGGCGCTCCGCGAGGTAGCGACTTCCGACCAAATTCAGGATCACACGGTAGAGTCAGTAGAGCGCTCGGGTTACGCAGCGGGCGAAAAGATAATACGTCCGGCACAAGTGTCGGTGTATGTATATAAACAATAGTTATTTGCGACATTATATAAGAAGACATACTATAAATTAATTAAAAAATATGGGAAAAATACTTGGCATAGACTTGGGTACAACAAACTCCGCAATCGCCGTCATGCGCGGAGGCGAGCCGCAGATTTTGGAAAACGCAGAGGGCGCGCGCACGACTCCCTCAGTGGTGGCAACCAGCAAAACGGGCGAGCGCCTGGTTGGCCTCATTGCGCGCCGCCAAGCGGTTACCAATCCTAAAAACACTGTTTACCAGATTAAGCGTTTTATCGGCCACAACTTCGACGAGGCATTTGTCCAAAAAGACAAAGCGTCGGTGCCATACGAGATGCGCAAGTCCGCATCGGGAGGCATCGAGGTACAAATGGGAGATAAGTGGTTTAGCCCGGAAGAGATCTCGGCAATGATCCTCGGCAAGCTCAAAGCCGACGCCGAAAAGCGCCTGGGCGAGCCTATTACCGAGGCGGTCATTACCGTGCCGGCCTACTTTAACGACAGCCAGCGCCAGGCAACTAAAGACGCGGGTAAGATTGCGGGCCTCGATGTTAAGCGCATCATCAATGAGCCCACCGCTGCGGCGCTTGCCTACGGTTTTGACAAAAAGAAAAACGAGAAGGTAGCCGTGTTTGACTTTGGCGGTGGCACCTTCGATATCTCGATACTCGAGGTGGGCACCAGCGAGGAGGGCGAGGGCTCCATTGAGGTTAAATCAACCGACGGCGACGCGCACCTCGGCGGCAAAGACATTGATCAAAAAATAATCGACTTTTTAGCGACCGAGTTTCAAAAAGAGAGCGGCATCGATGTCCGCAATGACCCTTTGGCGCGTCAGCGTCTCGACGAAGCGGCGGAGAAGGCAAAAATAGAGCTCTCCACGGCGATCGAAAGCGAGGTTAACATTCCGTTTCTTACCTCCGACTCATCCGGCCCGCGCCATCTTCTTATAAAAATTTCGCGCGCAAAATTGGAGGAGCTCTCCAATGAGTTTATTGAGCGCGCCATGTCTATCACCAAGCGCGCCATGGAGGCCTCTCCCTTTAAAGTAGGGGAAATAAATGAGGTCATACTCGTCGGCGGTCAAACCCGCATGCCTGCGCTCCAAGCCGCGGTCGAAAAGTTTTTCAGCAAAAAAGCAAACCTCTCGGTCAACCCGGATGAAGTGGTGGCTATAGGCGCCGCAATACAAGGCGGCATTTTGGGAGGCGAGATTAAAGATGTGTTGCTCCTCGACGTTATCCCGCTCTCGCTCGGTATCGAGACCATGGGCGGCGTCGCCCACAAGCTTATTGAGCGCAACACGACCATCCCCACCAGCCGCTCGCAAATCTACTCGACCGCATCCGACAATCAAACCTCGGTAGAGATACACATTGTGCAAGGCGACAGGGCCATGGCAAGCGACAACAAGAGCCTCGGCAAGTTTGTGCTCGACGGCATCCCGCCGGCGCCGCGCGGCCTGCCGCAAATCGAGGTTACCTTTGATGTCGATGCTAACGGCATCCTCTCGGTCAAAGCAAAAGACAAAGCAACAGGCAAGGAGCAGAGCATTCGCATCGAGGCGCGCTCGGGTTTAACCGAGCAGGATATCGAGCGGATGAAGAAGGATGCAGAGGCCAACGCCGATACCGATAAAAATAAAATGGAGCTCGCCGAAGCGCGTAATAGTGCCGACCAAGCCGTGTATGCATCGCGCAAAGCGATTGCCGACAACAAAGACAAAATCCCGGCCGAGCTTGGTGCCGCAATAAGCGATAAAGCCGCAGCCGTGGAGGCGCTTAAAACCTCCGAGGATATAGCAGCACTCAAAAACGCAACTGAGGAGCTCTCAAAAGAACTCTCTAAAGTGTACGAGGCAGTGCAAAAGGCAGGAACAGCAGCAGGGCCAGATGGCCAAGCCGCTCCAGAAGCAGGTACCACTACACCTGATGCCGCACCATCTCCGGAGGGAGGCCCCGCAGGCGAGGAGTCGGGCGCACAAAGTACTCCAACCGACACGCCCCCGACTGCATAGTGTAAAAAAATAAACTAACCAAAAAGCGCCTATTTTAGGGCGCTTTTTGGTGTTATGATAGTTCAATGCCAAAAAAGAAGCGCGATTCTAACTATCGTGCTGTTTTTAAAATATTTTGGAAGCATACAAAGCAACACCCGTGGCTTTTTAGCACATCCATTTTGGGTGTTTTTGCCGTGCAATTTTCAAATATTGTAGGTCCTATTTTTATAAAAGATATTTTTAACTTAATTACACAAACCTCGATAAATGTCGGCCCTCAAATCTTGCACTTACTGATGCTCTACGCACTGTTGAGTTTTATTGGGTGGGCCGGTGGGCGTCTTGAGATGTGGCTTGGTTACACGATGATTTCAAAGGTGGAGAAAGCACTCACAACGGAGGCATTTCAAAATCTTATGAGCCACTCATACCAGTATTTTACCTCCGCATTTTCAGGGACCCTCACCCGTCGCATAAGCCGTTTTAGCGGGGCATACGAAAACCTTTACTACTCACTTGTCACTACCGTCCTTGAGGGGATAGTGTACCTAGTAGGAATTACCGGCGTACTGTGGTATCGCAGTTCGTTGCTTGGATTCATTTTGTTTTTTTGGGTCATACTGTTTGTATACCTGCAATGGAAAATGTCTCACTGGAGGCAAAGTTTGCGCCTCGCTCGCGCAGAGGAGGACAGCAACCTCACCGCCGCCTTGGCTGATGCTATTTCAAATCAAAATACGGTCACGCTTTTTTCCGGCAGTCGATATGAAGACACACGTGTTGCTTCGGCAGCACACAAGTATCAAGTGGTGCAACTGCGGGCATGGAATTCAAATTCGCTTATTTACGGTATACAAGGCCTTTTAAGTTTGGGACTCAACGTTGGTATGTTGTGGCTGGGTATTACCTTGGTGAGAGATGGGAGGCTCACTATCGGAGACTTAGTCCTTATCCAGACCTACCTGTTTGGTATTTTTAACACGGTGTGGGGTTTGGGGCGACAATTTCAGCTCATACAAAATTCGGTTGCTGACGCGACTGAGATGGTTGAGACTATGCGGACACCTATTGAGGTACGCGATGTACCAAATGCACAAATACTACGCATAGAGAGTGGCAATATACAGTTTGATCATATATATTTTGGCTTTACTGACGGGAGAGAAGTGCTGGATGATTTCGACTTATCTATCCATGGCGGAAAGAAGATAGCACTTGTCGGCCCGTCGGGTGCGGGTAAGTCGACTATTACTAAGCTGCTTTTGCGTTTGTACGATCTTAAAGAGGGCGAGATAAAAATTGACAACCAAAATATCGCAAAAGTTACGCAAGACTCTTTGCGTGACGCTATCGCTTTTGTACCGCAGGAGCCGATACTCTTTCATCGCAGCTTGATGGAGAACATCCGCTACGGGCGGCGCGATGCCACCGACGAGGAGGTTATCGAAGCGGCTAAAAAAGCGCATTGCCATGAGTTTATCGAGCAGTTGCCGGAGAAATACGGTACGTTTGTCGGCGAGAGGGGGATTAAGCTCTCCGGCGGCGAGCGCCAGCGCGTTGCTATCGCCCGCGCTATACTCAAAAATGCGCCTATATTGGTATTAGATGAAGCAACCTCAAGCCTCGACTCGCAGTCGGAGGCCTACATACAAGAGGCGCTCGAGGTATTGATGCGGGGCAAAACGGTTATCGTTATTGCGCACCGTCTCTCAACCATTATGAAGATGGACAGGATAGTGGTGCTTGAGGGAGGCAAGGTCATTGCAAGCGGCACGCACGAAGAGCTGCTTCAAAAAGGAGGCCTCTATCATAAACTATGGAGCATCCAGGCGGGCGGATTTATAATCGAAGACGAGCCTCTTGCGGAAGAGTAAAAAAGAGCGTAAAATAGCAGCATCTATGGCATCCAAACGCGACTACTACGAGGTGCTGGGCATCGACAAAAAAGCCTCCAAGGAGGATATCAAAAAGGCCTTCCATAAATTGGCGCACAAGCTCCACCCGGACAAAAGCGGCGGCGATGCCGATAAATTTAAAGAGGTAAGCGAGGCGTACTCTATCCTCAGCGACGATAAAAAGCGCGCAGAGTTCGACTCCTATGGCCGCACCTTTAGCGACGGCTCGGCCGGAGCGGGTGCAGGCGGCTTTGGCGGCGCCAATTTTGACTTTTCTCAATTTCAAGATGCGTTCCAAAACGGCGGCTTCGACTTTGGCGATATTTTTGGAGATGTATTTGGCGGCGGCGGTACGCGCGCGCGCCGAGGACGCGACATTTCTATCGACCTCGAAGTATCTTTTAAAGAGTCGGTGTTTGGCACCAAGCGCACGGTGCTCTTGGCTAAAGTAGCCGAGTGCGATACCTGCCACGGCTCCGGCGGCGCTCCAGGCACTAAAATAGAGACCTGCAAGCATTGCAACGGCAAAGGCTCGGTGCGCGAGAGTAGCAACTCGTTTTTTGGCACCATTTCCATGGTGCAGCCATGCCGCGAGTGCAACGGCACCGGCAAAGTGCCTAAGGAAAAGTGCGCGACCTGCCGTGGCGAGGGCGTATACCGCAAGCAAGAGGAGATAGACATCGCCGTGCCGGCCGGCATTGAGGGTGGCGAGATGATACGCCTCTCCGGCCTCGGCGAGGCGGCAGCCGGCGGCCCCGCAGGCGACCTCTACGTAAAAATCCACGTGCAAATCGACTCCCGCTTTGTTAAAGACGGTCCCAATCTCATCACCGAGCTTTCCGTTAAACTTTCCGACGCGCTCCTTGGCGCCGAGTACACTATTGCCACGCTCGATGGCGACCAACCGCTCACTATCCCGCAAGGCGTTACACACGGCGAGATGCTCCGCATACACGGCAAAGGCGTGCCGGTGGCGCGGGGCAAACGCGGCGACCTGTTTGTAAAAGTAAAAATCACGCTCCCGCAAAAACTTTCCAAGACTGCCAAAGGGTTGGTAGAGAAATTAAAAGAGGAGGGGATATAGAGGCCTTTAATATAAGCCGTTTTCTGCTACTATAAGTATATGGAAGGGCAAAAAAAGCGGCTTTTTACGGGCTTACAGCCAAGCGGCCAGTTGCATATCGGCAACTATTTTGGCGCGCTCAAGCCTATTGTGGAGATGTTTAAAGAGCATCAAGGGCTGCTTATGATAGCCGACTATCATGCACTCACGAGCTTAAAAAATGCTACGGAGTTGCACGACAACATTATTTCCGTCGCCAAAGACTTTCTTGCTGCGGGCGTCGATCTTACTAATGCAATTATTTTTAAACAGTCTGACGTGCCGGAGCACACAGAGCTTGCGTGGATTTTTGATTGCTTAGTAACGGTGCCGTTTTTGCAGCAAGCACATGCCTACAAAGACAAAGTCGCTAAAGGGCTTGAGGCAAACGCCGGGCTTTTTACCTACCCGATGCTCATGGCCGCTGATATTTTGCTCTATGAGACCGACATCGTGCCGGTGGGGCAAGATCAGCGCCAGCACGTGGAGTATGCGCGCGAGGCAGCAAGCAAATTTAATGTAGCCTACGGCCAGACATTTAAAGAGCCGGGCGAGAAGATCCAAGAAGCGGTTGCCATAGTCCCCGGCACCGACGGCCAAAAGATGAGCAAAAGCTACAAAAACACCATCCCGTTGTTTGGCACTAAAGATGAAATAGCTAAAGCAGTGATGAGCATCGTGACTGATTCAAGCGGAGAGCGGCCGGCAAATGTCTATGCGATTCACAAACTATTTCGTACAGAAGTAGAGCTCGATTCACTCTATGATACCAATATAGGTAATTATAAAGTGCTCAAAGAGGCGCTTATTGCAGATATTGAGGCAGTCGTTGCTCCGATGAGAGAGAGGCGCGACGCTATTACTGATGAAGAAGTTAAAAAAGTGTTAAAGGATGGCGCCGAAAAAGCTCGCGCGATTGCATCGATAAAAATGGCCGATGTGCGTAATAAAATAGGAGTAACACTTTAATTACCAAATGTCACTTTGATATATCATAGTATGGAACGAACACTTATTGGCAATTTGCAGGGCAAGAAGAGCGAGACTGTCTTAATACAGGGCTGGGTAAGCGTGCGGCGCGACCAGGGTAAGATGGTCTTTTTTGATTTTAGAGACCGCTCGGGGAGCG
>DATCEW010000008.1:0-14870 GCA_036509865.1 Minisyncoccota bacterium | reverse complement strand
ATCTCATCGCTGTTTTGGACAGGCAGTACCGCAACAATGCCCTCACCCACAACATCGGTGCCGGTACCACCCACGCGTATGACACTCTGGCCAAGCTGCAGCTTGCTTGGGTCGGCAATCGGCACCGCGGCAAAACCGGTCGAGGTACCTACGGCTACGTTTATAAACTCCAGTGATGAAGAGGCACTCTGCCCTTTTGGAATGGTAATGGAAACACGCTCGCCGGAAGCGAGTATGGCCTCAAAGCTGCCAAAGCTCGAGGCGTCGAGCGAGCCCCTGTCGGTTATCGCAGTGCCTTTGCTGTCGACGATAATCCCCCTTGCAATAAGCTGGTCATCTCCCTTACCCACGATGCGTATGATGCCCTTTTGCACCGAGGCGATAGACTGCGCGGTAAGGTCGTCGTCTTTTACCACGACCGTTTTTTGCGTCACGACCGCCGCAGCCGCGTTAGGGCTTGCCGGTACGACGGTTTGTATCGTGTGCTCGACTATCTGATTGATTGTTTTGGTAACTCCCGGCGGCGCTTGGTCGAGGAGCGACACCGTCACGATGCCGGTTGCGATGGACGAAACAAAGCTCACAAGGAGTGCCAAAAGCACAATTTGATGTTTGTTCAAATGCTCGAGGTCCATAGGCAATATTATACTATTTTAAACACAAAAAGAAAAGAAAAAATTATTTTTGGCGATAGAGGGCGGCTACTCTTTGGAGCGCTTCGGCTATGAACAGAGCTTCTTTTTTGGTAATGGACGGAAGGAAGGTTAAGCGAGTGGCCGTGCCGGCCAGCTCCGGCGCTACGCCAAGCGCTTTTATCACGTGGCTGGGCTCGTCGTTGCCGATGGTGCATGCCGAGCGGGTTGAGGCAGCGACGCCCTCGGCATCGAGCGCAATCACGGCCATCTGCGCCTCAAGACCGGGGATGGAAATATTTAAATTGTTAGCGACCCGTGAGCTACGAGTCGTCTCGAGTTTTATCGAGGGGCCGTTTAGTATTGCGTCCGGCAGGCGCTTTTTAATTTCATCAAAACAAAAATCGCGGATAGCCGACACTTTTTGCACGCGCTCTTCAACATTTTTTTGCGCATCCGCAAACGCAACAGCAAACGCGGCGGCAAGCGGCACGTTGGGCGTGCCGCCGCGCAGCCCAAACTCCTGCACGCCGCCACGGGTAACCGGCTCGATGTCGGTGCGCCGTTTTACAAAAAGTGCGCCGACGCCTTTTGGCCCCAGCACTTTTTGCCCGTCGAGCGTAATGAGGTCGCATCCGAGCGCATCTACCTTCATCTCAATCCACAGCGGCGCCTGCGATGCGTCGCAGTGGAAGTACAGAGGCAGGGGTGTTGCGGGCTCGGAAAAAGTGAGCGCCTCCGAGGGGGAATTGAGGGGACTTTTTCCGAGCCCCCTTTCCTTCCTTATGTGCCTCACCAACTTTGCAATCTCGCGCACCGGCTCAACAGTGCCGACCTCGCTGTTTACCAGCTGTATCGAAATAAAAACCGTCTCGTCATTAATCGTCTCTTTTAATTGCTCGAGCGAGACGAGCCCCTCGCTGTTTACCGGCATCTCGGTTGTATAGAGGCCGTCTGCCTCAAGCGCACGCAGCGGCTCAAGCACCGACTGATGCTCTATCGAGAGCGTTATCGCATGCAACTCGCCGTGCTGCTGCAAGAGCGGGCGCAGGACACCGTTGATGGCGAGATTGTTGCCCTCGGTGCCGCTCGCGGTAAAAATAATTTCATCCGGATGCGCGCTGATGGCACTCGCTATTGTTTTGCGCGCCTGCTCAAGCTCATTTTTTGCCTCGACCCCCTCTTTGTGAAGAGCGCCCGCATTGCCGTATACCTCAAGCAAGCGCACGAGCTCATCTCTTGATCTTTTTGAGAGCGGAGTGGCCGCGGCTGCATCCGCATATACTCTATCCATGTTTTTACTATATACTACTTTGCATGTCTTCGGCATCTTTTCATCTATGGATTGTGGCAGCACAGCGCTTTTTGATAGTCGGCGCTCCTTATATAGCGGCAGTAGCACTGTTGGCTACCTTTTTTGCGCTTATCGCTCTCATGATGCTTGAGCGCCGGCTCTCGCGGCTTACCCTGGGCCGCAACGGCTCGCTTGAAGAGGCGCTCGCCGTGCTCTCAAGGGAGATGAAGGATACGCGCGAGTTTAGAGCCGAAGTGGAGCGATACTTAAAACTGGTTGAAGGGCGGCTGCGCGGGAGCGTCTCCGGCGTCGGACTCGTGCGGTTTAATCCCTTCTCCACCGACGGGCAAGGCGGCAACCAAAGCTTTGCCGCGGCGTTTATTGACGAGGAGGGCTCCGGCGTGGTACTTTCAACTCTCTACGCGCGCAACCATGTCGGCGTCTACGCCAAGCCGCTTACCAACGGAGCATCAACCTACGAGCTCAGCGAGGAGGAAAAGGGGGCTATCCTGCAGGCACGGCAAAGCGCGGCGCGGCATAAAAAGAAGTAACTAGTATATGGATACAAAAGACGAAATAATGGGGGCTCGACCCCCTATTGTTGCCATTGTGGGGCATATCGACCACGGCAAGTCGACCTTGCTCGACTATATCCGCCGCAGCCATGTGGCTGAGGGGGAGGCTGGCGGCATCACGCAGCATCTCTCGGCCTATGAGGCAATCCACGAAAACTCCACAGGCAAACACAAAATCACCTTCCTCGACACGCCCGGGCACGAGGCATTTGCCGCCATGCGCTCGCGCGGGCTTGAGGTAGCCGACGTCGCGGTGCTTGTGGTCTCCGCAGAAGAAGGCGTAAAAACCCAAACGCTTGAGGCTCTCAAGCTTATCGACGACGTAAAAATCCCCTATATCGTCGCGTTTACAAAAATAGACAAGCCAAGCGCCGATCTTGAGCGCGCAAAAATGTCGCTGCTTGAGCACCAAGTTTTTTTAGAAGGCCTTGGCGGCGAGGTGCCCTTTGTGGCGGTCTCGGGCAAAACCGGCGAAGGGATCTCCGAGCTGCTCGATTTAATTTTGCTTGCGGGCGAGATAGAGGGCCTCTCGGCTGATCCCGCTGAAGCGGGACGAGGGCTCGTGATCGAGGCTCATGTCGACAGCAAGCGCGGCAACACCGCCACATTGATCGTGCAAAACGGCAGCGTGCGCAATGGCGAGTATGTTATTTGCGGCGAAGCATTGGCTCCCGTGCGCATTATGGAAAACTTTTTAGGTAAAAAAATAAAAGAGGCCGACCCGGGCAGCGCGGTTATGGTCGTGGGCTTCTCTTCACTCCCTTCTGTTGGAGCCACGTGGCGCACGGTCGAAAGTAAAAAAGAGGCCGAGGAGGAAGCGGCGCTGGCGCGCGCCAAAGCTCGTAAACATATACCGGCGCCCGCTGCACCAAAAATTGAAAAAGCTGAGAACACCATACACATCATTTTGCCGCTGGTCATCAAGACCGACGTTGCCGGCATGGGTGAGGCCGTGATGCATGAACTTGATAAACTGCCCAAAGATGAGCGCCTCGAGGTGCGCGTTGTCACGCGCGGCGTCGGGCCTATCAGCGAGGGAGACGTGCGCTCCGCAGGCGCGGGGAGCGTGCCGGGGATCATTGTCGGCTTTAATGTAAAGGTGGAGCGCGAGGCGCAGGGCTTGGCCGAGCGCCTCGGCGTCGAGATAGCGGTGTTTGATATCATTTACAAGCTCGCCGAGTGGCTGGGTGCCGAGCTTGCCAAGCGCCAGCCGCGCAAAAGAATGGAAGAAAAAACGGGCGGAGCAAAAATACTCAAAGTATTTAGCTACGTAAAAGGGCGCGCCGTACTCGGCGGCCGAGTGGATGAGGGAACACTCGCGCAAGGGCAAGTAGTTAAAGTGATGCGCCACGACGCTGAGATAGCGCGCGGCACCATCGTGAGCCTCCAAGCGCAAAAGCTGGTGGTTAAAAAAGTGGAGAGCGGCTCGGAGTTTGGCGCGATGATAAAGCTGGGCAGCGAGCCGGCGGCCGGCGACTATCTGGAGGCATTTGAGGAAGTAATGAAATAAAATTAGTAAGCTCGGCTCACTAAAAATATAAAAGTATGCCCCCTTCAAACAATCGAAACGAAAAAATGCAGGAGATTATCCGCATGGCGGCGGCCGAGTTTTTGGTGCGCGAAGCAAACCCGCAGTCGCTTATCACCGTAACGCGAGTGGAGCAGAGCCCGGACAGCAAGAATGCGAGCATTTTTATTACCGTCTTCCCCGACAGCGCGGAGGCCGCCGCGCTTGCGTTTGCCAACCGGCATCGCGGCGGCTTTGGCGAGTTTTTTAAAAAGCGGCGGCGTGGCGCCTTCCCTCCCAAAGTTGAGTTTTTTATCGATAGGGGCGAGAAAAACCGCCAGCGCATGGACGAGCTCTCCCGCTAAGGCGCTTTCGTAAACGGGTGCGGTGCGCTACAGTAGAAACGCGCACAGGGTGTGCGCAACGGCCACGTAGCCAAGTAGTAAGGCGATTCTCTGCAAAAGAATTATACGCGGGTGCGATTCCCGCCGTGGCCTCCAGCCGGGATGATGGAATGGTAGACATACAGGACTTAAAATCCTGAGAGGAATTAAACCCTCGTGAGAGTTCGAGTCTCTCTCCCGGCACCGATTGAAAAGAAGAGGTTTTGTGTGGTAGGTTTATAGTTATCCGCCACAAGGCGGAGTGTGTTGCGCCCATAGCTCAGTTGGTAGAGCAGCTCCCTCTTAAGGAGATGGTCGTAGGTTCAAATCCTACTGGGCGCACATTGCTGGGGTGGCGGAATTGGTATACGCACGTGCCTTAGGAGCACGCGGAGCAATCCATGGAGGTTCAAGTCCTCTCCCCAGCACCAAGTAGAGATAAAGAATTAGGTGTGAAAAATGCTCAAAAACCCCTTATTTTATAAGGGGTTTTTAGCACCCAACGGCACGATGCGGCATCGCTTGACATTTACCTACATATTATGGTATAGTCCAAATCGGAAATGCGGCAATCATGTCGCGTAAACTGATCTTCCACATAATACAACTGAAAGGTAACGTCGATGATGACCCTTATCGGACTAGCAATAGGCTTTTACGTGAGTCTATATCTACTTCCGCTTATCCCGGGAGTTATAGATTTTCTTTCGAACAACCCTAACCGGTATCGACCGGACCCGAAAAAAGAAGGCATCAAGGAGGAAGATATCAGGGCTCGTGACTATATCCCCTCTACCTTCGGTTTCTTTACCTACGTCCACCCCGGACAGGTAAAGATAGTCGAGCGCGGCGGCCGTTTCATCCGCTGCATCATGGCGTATGACCGCCACATGTTTAAAGGTGAGCGTTCAGACAATGACTTAACCCCAAAACATGCGGACTACTGGGAAGTCATCAAAACTGAATCTCCCTTCCATGAGTCGCATCCAATTCCTTTTCCGGAACCAAAATCTGTGGAACGGAAACATCGGATTCTTTGGTGGATATACTCACCACTCAGTATCTCTTGGTGGATATGGAAGCGCTATGTCTATCGGTTAAAAGGTGCGGTTTTTACCGGCCTGCCGTTGTTCCAGGGGGTGCGTGTCTATCCGATGGAGCGCTTCAACCGAGTTACGCGCGGCACGAGTGGCAATAACAAAATAGAACTCGTGCGCAGAGAAGACTACAGCGACCAATATCGTGTCGCCCACTTCCAATACGCTGCCCTTATACCAAAGGCTGACACGAGGGACATGATTTCTGTCGATGTTCTCCTCAACGAGATCGCCGTGGTATTCAATCCCTACATGGTTGCGTACAATACCGATAATGATTGGCCAACCCGCTTTCTTGGGTCGGTATCCAACAGGATCACCATGTTTACCAGGTCTCGCCCTTTGGATGAGGTCTGGACAGCAAAATCGCACGAAGCTGCTACCGAGCTTGCCGACTTCATCACTTTGGGAGGCAAACACTTCTCGAAAGAGGAGTTGGAAGAAGACCCCAATCTAATTGAGGGTTCTACTAGTCTGATTGGGATAAAGATCCTCGAGACACAAGTTCTCGATATTTCCCCGTCAAATCCGGAAGACGAGCAACAACTCGGGGCTGAGGCTCGCGCAATAGTAACGCGCAAAGCCGATCAACAGTTGGCTAAGGGCAAAGCTGCCTACGTCCTCGAAGAAGGTGAGGCGCTTAAAGCTCACCCATACGCTGATGTTGTCGTCCAAGCCGAAGCTATGGTGCGAGCGGCAGAGGCAGCGGGTAAAGCTGGTGGAATTGTTATCTTGGGTGGTCAAGCGTTTGACCCCGCCCAAGCCGCGATACTCCAAGAGCTCCGTAAACAACGCGAGCAGAAAGGAAATCCGTGATGGATCACTTACTTACTGGCATAGGATATACTATCCTTTTCATACCAACAGTCGCGGTCATCATTCTACTAGTGATGTTCGCACGTTGGTGGTGGGTGCGCATATCCGCTCCTCCCCCACAACAAAATTCCCCGGGGGCTCAGACCCCCGTGGTAATTACTGTCAGACCAAATCGTAACTGGAATCTAGGATGGCTTCTAAGCCTATCCTTGAAATCAGTTGCATGGGTGCTGTTCCTAGTCGTGATCGCCTTTGGCATCTACTGGATTGCGGCAGGAGCACCCTACGACTGGAGTTGGGCAACTGAGCAACAAGATGGCATACCCTTGTGGGCCATTCCTATCAGTCTTTTGGTCATCGGGCTGGTGTTGTGGTACTTCGACAAGATGCGGGCAAAATTCGCCGTCATCGTGTCGGCGGTAATCTGCGTCATCGTGGTGCTTGAGCTGTTTGAGCACAACGAGCTTGATGAGGGGATGCGCCGGCCGATATTATACATCGTCGCTATCGCCCTCTTATTAGCTCTCTTACAAGTAAAGGAAGATCGGCTTGCCATTTTTTTCTGCCTTGTAACGTTTGGTACTCTGGGTATCTCCCAGTTTACTGACTATCAGGGCTTGGCAAGATGGACAGCTTCCTGGAGCGGATCAAACGCGGTTGTACTCAACAACGGAGCCTGCACCGAAAAAGTTCGGCTCGCTACATTGAGCAACACCGCGCAAGAGCTCAACCCAAATGGGGGGTGCTACATCCGATGGAAAGAGGGAGTTCGAGGTCAATGTGTCGATGCATACGACCGATGGGGCCGGTACATAGGAAATGACTGCACCGGCGACATCAACTTAGACCAAAAATACGCTGCCAATTTTGCGGCATCGACTTACGGGAATGCACGGGTGGTATCTCTTATCTACCTGCTCTGCAACAAACGAGGCCAGACAAACATTGTCACGGACGGATGTCCGTGACCAACAACGCCGAGCTACCAAGCTCGGCGTTCTTTATTTTATATTGTTTACCCTGTTTTATTTACTGGAAGGTGCTTGCGCACGTACCCAGGCTTCCGCATACATTGCTTGCGATAAAGTTAAGCAGCGCGTAGGCGCTTACCATCACAAACATGCCCACCAGCCCCCACAGCATATGCTGTTTGCCGGCTTCTTTAGAGCTCTCGCCGCTCACGTTGAGCGCCAGCAAAAACTCGATGACGCCCCAAAAAAACACGAGCAGCCCTGCCGAAAATAAAAGCAAAATCAGCGGATTGACGATGGCATTCGTCAGGCTGTTGACGATATTTGTGGTGCTCATGGAGCAGGGTTAGTACTGTGCTGTCGGTACTTGCGGTATCTGCACGCTTGCATTGCCGGAGACGCCAAGCGCGCCTTGAGCAAGGTTTACCAGGCCCCAGACAGAGACCATAATAAAGAGTGAAAGGAGCCCTGCTATCATCATGTTGCGGCCGCCCTCATGACCCTCGCCCGAAGTGCGGATGTATTGCACGAGGCCCCAAAAAAACACCACAATGGCCGCCGCAATGAGCACCGGGATAGTGATGTTGAGTATGCCTCCGAGCGCGACAATGAGGTTTCTGATAGGCTGGAGCGCCTGTGCGGATGCCACGAGCGGAGTAACCAAAAGTGCGAGAGTTATATAGAGAGAAGATAGGGCTGCTGTTTTTTTCATAATAAAGATTATATTAATTACTCACTAACTGTATCAGCTCACAAGCCCCACACAAGGCGGGTGTGTGGATAAGGGTACACTTATGCCGTTTATAACGGTCAGCTCATAGCGGCGCAGGTCTGGGGATAATTATTAATAGAGAGAGCCGTAGACACTTGGCTGAGAGGAGGAGCCAGTAGTGGGGACAGCACCGCTGCAACCGTTGGTGCCGCCGCCGGTAGCGGTACCCCCAAAAAACGCAACGCTCATAAGCGCCAAGATACCCCAGACCGACACAAGTACAAAAATAGCTATGAGGCTCCAGATGATGCGCTCTTTGCCCTCGGTGTGTCCGTGAGCGTCGCCCGACTCGCTGATAAAGCGCACGAGGCCCCAAAAAAACACCACTACCGCCAAAGCAAGCAGTACACCAACGGTAAGGTTGATGAGCGAGACGATGCTCAATACTATTGTACAAAAACTTGCTCCGCTGCTAAAGAGTCCCATGATTTTATTGGCAAGAGATAGCTTGCTGACCGGTGCTGCCAGTGCTGATGGTATTGACCGTGTTGGCAATAACCATGGCTAGGAGCCACGCTCCGAGGAAGATGCCTATGCCTATGACTGTCCACATAAAGTTTTGCCGCGCGCTCACCAGCGCCTCGGAGTTGCCGCGCGCCAGCACAAACTTAAACCCGGCAAACACGATAAAAAGCACGGCAATGGGGATGCCTATGGCTATGGCGGCGCCAAGGAGCGCCTTGATGAGCCCACAAAAACTGTTGATGTTTGAGCCGAGCGGATTTTTGACTTGATACTGGCCTGGAGGAACGGCGTTATTGACTATGCTGTTACTTGCTGGACCGCTAGTTCCGCTTGCGTCCGCAGGACCACCAGTTCCAGCAGCAAATGAAATAACAGGGAGTAAAAAGATGCCAGATATAAACAAAATTCCAATGATTCTCAATAATTTAAAATTATTCATATTTTTAGTATATCCCAAAATTATAGGCCAATAACTCCCCTTGCCCACTCGACCGCCGCGTACACGCACATGAGTAGAAAGAGCAGCGTGATGCCGCCCATAAATATATTTTTAGCCTCTTTCATCCCCTCTTGGCTGCCAAGCTCCGTAAAGTAAAGCGAGAGGCCCCAGATGATAGAGACGATAAGCATCGCAAAGAGGAGCGCAAACAGGGTGTTGATGATGCCGCCTTGCATATTATTGAATGGGAGTGCTAAAGAGCTGAGCCAGCACTTGCGCGCCCTCGGCCACGGCGCCTGCCGGCTGCGCTGCGCCGCTTTGCACTTGCTCTATCATGTTTTGAAAGAGAGCGTCGGTTTGCGCGGGAGCAGGGTCGAGCCACGCATGCGCGATGAGGCTCGACTGCACAAACGCCTGCATAGGTGCATTGTTGGAGGTGTCTACCACCACATCGCGCCGCACGGGAGGCAGCGGTACTGCAGCCGCCAAAAGCGAAATAGCCTGTTGCCCGGTAAGCGCCTCGGCCACGGCAAGCGCGCCCGTGGGGTTGGCCGCGGTGCGCGACAAAGCGACGCCCGTGAGCTGCCCAAAGGTCACATGGGTGCTGTTGCCCTGCAACTGCGGCAACACAGCCACGCCAAACGAGAGGTTGGGATTGCGTGCGGCAATGGCGGGATACTCGCTCGCAAAGCCAAAGTAGGTGGCCAGGTCGCCGCTCGCAAATGCGTCAGATGACTGCGCCAGAGAGTCGTTCCACGAGTAGCTTGTCTTGCTCGGGTTGGCAAACTCCGTGTAAAAGCGCAGTGCAGACTCGGCCGGGTTGGCGGGGGCACTCGGCGGCATCTGACCAAACACCGCCACCAGCTGCCCTGTTGCGTTGCGCGCTACGACAGGGTCACCCGCCTGCATAAAGAGGCTCGAGAGTATCGCTTTGGCATTGGTGATATTTTGCCACGTGCCGAGCGCCACGGCCGCTTGGCGCACATTGGCGCTGGCATCGAGCGAGGTAATCTTAGGGGCAATAGTTAAAAAGTCGTTCCAATATACGGGCGCCGATGCTATGCCGGCGGTCGCGTATATATTGCGGTTCCAGTACATTACCAGCGGGTCGATGCTAAATGGGAGCGCCAAAGCGCCGTTTGGCGTTAAAAAAAGCTGGCCCTCGTCTATAAAGGAGTCGGTAAACTGGGCCTGCGACACCGCCGAGTATGGGATAGGCGTGATTTTATTTGCAAAGGAGTAGAGGTTGTCTTGCGATATCAAAAAGAGATCCGGCCCCGAGCCGCTCGCCATGGCGTTGAGAAGCTCGGCATTGTAGGTGGCCGGCTTTTTTTGCACATAGGTAACGTCCGAAAATACTTTGTTGCTGTCGCGCAGCGTGGTAAGCATATTGCTCATGAGCGTGCTGTCGACCGTGCCCCAGATAGTAACCGGCCCGGTGCTTGAGCCGCCGCGGAGCCCGCCAAACGCGGCAAACACCCCTACCCCGGCGATAATAAAAAGCACAAAGAGGCCTGTAACAATGAGTTGGAAGTTAGACATCTTCATATCAGTAGTATTATTGCATCTTTTTGCGCGCGACAAACCCCCAATGATAGGCGCCGCATGGCACCGCCTCGACATACGTAAATCCGGCCTCTTCAAAAATAGTGCGCGCCTCCCGCTCGGTAACCACATGCGCCTCGTGAGGCCCGAGGCCGCCGTGAGAGCTGCTCCAGTCTATGATAAGCGCACGGCCAGTGCGCTTGAGCACGCGGCGTATCTCTTTAGCCAAGGCTTTTTTGTCGGTAGCACTAAAAAGCACGTTTGCCGCGATGACAAAGTCCATATGCTCGGGCGGCAAATGGCTGCCGCCCTCAGCCTCGATGTTGCCGCGCACAACCTCGACATTTTTGAGCCCCTCGGCAAGTGCGAGGCTTTTGATATGGCCAAGCATGTCTTGATTTGTATCAACCGCCCACACACGGGACTCTGGCCCTACCGCACGCGCCGCGGCGCGCGTAAAAAAGCCGGAGCCCGCGCCAAAGTCGGCCACCTCCATACCCTCGTGGATCTTTGCCGCACGCACGGCGGCCGCCGGATGTAAAAACGAACTCTCTGCACTACCTTCTTGCCTATCTTCTTGCATGTACCTCTATTATATAGCAAGAAAAAAGCCCGCGAAGTTCGCGGGCTGCTTCCAACCATTTTCCTGGTGCTCACCTGATCAGCCAGGGCGGCCGGTACTTTGGGCCACGCTTGGTAGGCAAACAATCCTCCCACATAAAAGGCTTGAGATAGGAGAATCCTTCCCGAAGAAACTCGACCAGCCCTCTCCAAAGTATATACATGACATCACCTCTCCCAAAATTGTTTCAGGGACCCCTTCCGCCAAGAACCTTAGTACTAAATGGAAGGAGTGTCAAATAAAAAAACAAGTGGCTTATCCACTTTTGCTAAATCGCGGCATGCGCTGCCCTTGCCGCTCCACAACCTCAGCCCACTCGCGAAGCGGGCGGGTAAAAAACTTTGCCGCAGGGTTTTTGTACTGTGCTTGATACACCACAACCCACTCGTCGCTTGAGTGCAGAGCCAAATCTACCACCTTATATAAATCTCCCTTCTTGTAATGCCTGTAAACCTCCCCAGCCCTGGGAGCATCTGCCGGCAATGGCGGTACCGTTCCTTTAGACATATTGATACTTTAATCCACCGGCGACGGAAACGCACTCATGAACTCATTGTCAGACTTTTGTGCCATCGTCCAGTTAGTCATGGACATCTTAGAGACAAACAAAGCTCGCAATTGCATCTCCTTCACGGAGTTTCATCACTCTCACGCCTTGGGTGCCTCTCGAGAGGCTCGGGATTTCAGTTAGGGCTGTGCGGATGACTTGGCCTTTTTGGGATACGACCACAATCTCATCCTCGCCTATGCCATCTTCTTTAGAGATTACGCGCGCCGCTATAAGCGGGCCTGTTTTGGGAGTTACTTTAACCGTTTTGATGCCCGAGCCGCCGCGCTTTTGTGTTTTGTACTCTTCAATGGGCGTCGTTTTTCCGTAGCCGTTTTTAGACACCACGAGCACCTCCAAGTTTTTAGCTCCTTTTTTTATGACGTCGGCGCCCACGATGGTGTCGCCTCCGCCGAGCTTCATGCCGCGCACGCCGCCGGCCGCGCGACCCATAGAGCGGATGTCGCTCTCTTTAAAGCGCACGCTCTGCCCCTTGGCCGTGGAGAGGAATATCTCGTCGCCTTTTTCCACCAGCAAAGCGGCGATAAGCTCGTCGCCCTTTTGCAGCTTCATCGCAATCAATCCCGAGCGGCGCACGTCGTGAAAGGCGGTTGCATCGACTTTTTTAGTAACACCCTGCTTGGTTATCATGTACAAAAACTTTTCGCCCTCCTTTTGCAGTTTGCGCATCGGCAAAATCGAGGAGACCTTCTCGCTGTCGCTGAGCGAGAGGAAGTTGACCAGCGCCTTGCCCTTGGTAGAGCGCTTACCCTCGGGCAACTCGTAAAACTTGATCTGATAGGCCTTACCCATGTCGGTAAAAAAGAGCAGGTCGGCATGCGTCGAGGTGCGCAAAAATGAGGTAACAAAGTCCTCCTCCTTGGTGTTGAGGTCAATAACGCCGACGCCGCCGCGTTTTTGCTTTTTATACTCATCGGGATTGGTGCGCTTTACATAGCCGTCTGCCGTAAGCACGAGCACTTGCTCCTCGTCAGGCACCAAGTCCTCGACATTAATAATGCCGGCCGCGCCTTTGACTATTTTTGTCTCCCGCTCATCGCCATATTTGCGGGCGGCCTCGATTATCTCGTCTTTAATGACTCCGAGCATCTTCTTTTCGCTCGCCAAGAGCGTCATGAGTTCCTCGATAAACGCCTGTACCTCGGCGAGCTCGTCCTCTATTTTTTTGCGCTCAAGGTTGGCGAGGCGCGAGAGCTTCATCTCGAGTATCGCCGCGGTTTGCAGGTCGCTAAATCTAAAGCGCTTTACCAAGTTGGCATGCGCCTCCGGCACATCCTTGCTGGCGCGGATTATCTTGATGATCTCGTCGATATGGTCGAGCGCTTTTTTAAGGCCGAGCAAAATGTGCTCGCGCTCCTGCGCTTTTTTCAAATCAAACTCGGTGCGGCGGCGCACCACCTCTTTGCGATGCTTGATAAACTCCTGGAGTATGCCCTTGAGCGAGAGCGTTTGCGGGACGCCGTCTACCAGCACCACCATGTTGAAGTGGAAGGTATCCTCAAGCGCGGTGTGCTTATAAAGATAATTTAAAACTTTTTGCGGATGGGCTCCCTGCTTGAGCTCCACCACGATGCGTATGTCGCGGGTCGACTCGTCGCGGAGGCCGCGGATGCCCTCGATTTTCTTTTCCCGCACCAGGTCGGCGATGCGCACTATCATGTCGGCCTTGTTGACGCGATACGGTATCGAGGTAATGACGATTTGATAATCGCCTTTTTTACCCTCCACTATCTCCGCGTTGCCGCGCACCACTACGCCGCCCTTGCCGGTGGAGTATGCGTGGAGGAGGTCGGCCTTATTAAAAGCCACCGCGCCCGTTGGGAAGTCGGGGCCGGTAACGTCTTGCATTAAATCCTCGATGCTTAAAGCAGGATTCTCTATCAAATGAACAAGCGCATTGGTAACCTCCCGCAAGTTGTGCGGCGGTATCGAGGTGGCCATGCCCACGGCGATGCCAAGCGTACCGTTGAGGAGGATGTTGGGCACCGCCGCCGGGAGCACGCTCGGCTCTTTAAGCGTGCCGTCGTAGTTGGCGCGCCATGATACGGTGTCTTTTTCTATATCAACTAAAAGCTGCTCCGCCATGCGCGACATTTTTGCCTCGGTATAGCGCATTGCCGCGGCCGAGTCACCGTCGATGGAGCCAAAGTTGCCCTGGCCCATAATGAGCGGGTAGCGCAGCGAGAAGTCTTGCGCCATTTTTACCATGGCGTCATACACGGAGGCGTCGCCATGCGGGTGATACTTGCCGAGCACGTCGCCCACCACTGCCGCACTTTTGCGGAAGCGCGCTGCGGGGGTAAGCCCCATGCGATGCATGGTGTATAAAATGCGCCGGTGCACGGGCTTGAGGCCGTCGCGCACATCGGGCAACGCGCGGTCGGTAATGACCGACATGGCGTAGTCGATAAAGCTCTCGCGCATCTCGGTTGAGATATTGCGGCCCACGACTCCCGCACCGGCCTCCCGCTCTGGCGCGGGAGCCGTGTTTTTATCATCCTTCTTAGCCATGATTATTGTCCTTGGTTGGGCATCGTACTATACCCATCGTCCGTTGTGGTTGCAACGATGAGCGTCGCCTGCCCGTTGCTTGCCGCAGTGGCGACGTTTGCCAACTGCGAGGCGTCGCCGCTATCGGCTGTTTGCGGCGGTGTTGAGGCAAAGCGGATGCCGAGCGTGCTTATCCACACGACAAACATGAGCGCCGTGAGGATGCCGGCAACCTGCATCGCGTGCTGGCGCCTCTCATGCGGCGGTTTGCCCTTTATGTGATCAAAATACTTTTTCATCTTTTTTATACCGATAGTACTAGTATCTCACCCTCTTTGCCTTCCAGATCTTTTTTCTTAATCGTGAGTTTTTCTTGCGGCTGCGTAAGTACGCCCTTACCCTCCCCCGCCTCTTTAAGAAAGTTTTTGAGGCTTTCGGCGCTATAAAGCATGGGGATGATAGCCTTGGGCTCTAATTGTACCGCAAGCGCGTAGGCTTTTTCATAATCGAGCACACCCTCTCCTCCAATGGGCAAAAAGAGCAAGTCGATGTCGTCGAGCTCCTGCTTGGCCGCGGGCGGCAACGTGCTCGTGCCGAGCGCGCCTAAAAAGCAGAGATTCATGCCCTCGAGCGCCACACTATATATAGTGTTGATGCCCGCAGCACCTCCATAGTTGCTCTCCGAGCCAAAGCC
>DATCEW010000007.1:0-8921 GCA_036509865.1 Minisyncoccota bacterium | reverse complement strand
TCGCGCGTCCTTTTTGACGGATGGCTGCGCGCCGACCCGGACGCGCGCGGCGAGGATGTCGAGCTGCCAAAAGTAACTAAAGGCGACGAGTTGAAAGTTGAGGATGTGAGCGCCGAGCAAAAGCAAACCACTCCGCCGCCGCGATACACCGAAGCCGGCCTTATTAAAGAGCTCGAGAAGCGCGGCATCGGCCGCCCCTCCACCTACGCCAGCATCATGCGCACGCTCGACGCGCGCGGGTATGTGGTAAAGGAGGGCCGCGCGCTCAAGCCCACCGACACCGGCGATGTGGTCTCGTCGTTTCTCGAAGCCAACTTCCCCACCTACATCAGCGACACCTTTACCGCCGAGATGGAGGATGAGCTCGACGACATTGCGGGTGGCACGCGCGAGTATGTCAAAACGCTCAGCGACTTTTACGGACCGTTTCTTAAAGAAGTAAAAGCCAAAGATAAAGAGGCCGGCAAAATTACCGACTTGGGCCCCGCTCCAGCAGAGTTTGCCTGCCCGGTATGTGGCTCGGCAATGGTGTTTAAATTATCGAAGCAAGGCAAGTTTATGAGCTGCGCGCGCTTCCCCGAGTGCATTGGCGCCCGCACCGAAACGGGAGAGATTATCTCAAACGAGCCGCCAAAACCCATCGGTGTACATCCGGACACCGGCGAGCCTATTTATGTACTCAACGGCCGCTTTGGCCCGTATGTACAGCAAGGCGACATGCCCGCTAAAGGTAAGGGTACACTTATGTCTGTTAGACAGACGGCGAAGCCTAAGCGTGTTAAAAAAAGTAAAAAAACTCCGAATGACTCCTCTGATATATCAGAAGTAGATACTGTTTCGTCAAAATCTGCAACAAAAAAACCGCGCCGCGCCTCGGTACCGCAAGGCAAAGATCCCGAGAGTGTAACGCTCGAGGACGCGCTCGTGTATCTCTCGCTCCCGCGCGTCTTGGGCAACCATCCCGAAACCGGCGAGCCTATCACCGCATCCATCGGCCGTTTTGGGCCGTTTATCGTGCACCAAAAAGACTTTCGTTCGCTCAAAACCGACGATGTGTACGCGATAGAGCTCCCGAGAGCATTAGAAATTTTTAAAGAAGTAAAAAAGAAAAGAGGTTTTGCTCGTAAAGCTAAAGCGTAATAAGTCGACACGGTTAACGAATTGGGAAATGCAATCACCAGTCATGTTGCCCTCCTGAGGCAGCGGCCGAATGGCCAATTAAAGGAACGTACTTGCATGAAAGTATACCTGAAACAACACTTTTGTCAATACGTCAATAGAGGCTTATTTTTAGGCCATAAAAGGAGTACACTGATGAGATGCAACAGGCGGCACCTACCCTCAAAGACATACTCGATTGCATGAGTTCGCCGAGCGCCGCAGACAAGGCTCTGGTGGAAAAGGCCTACGCTTTTGCCGCGGAGGCGCACAAAAATCAAAAGCGCTTTTCCGGCGAGCCGTATTTGATACACCCGACCGAGACCGCAAAAGAGCTCGCCAAGCTTGGGCTTAGCGCCAAAACAATTGCCGCAGGGCTCTTGCACGACAGCATCGAGGATGGCGGCATCAAACCCGAGGAGATTGAAAAAGAGTTTGGCAAAGAGGTGCGCTTTTTGGTAGAGGGGGTAACCAAGCTCGGGCATTTTAAATATCGCGGGGCCGAGCGTCACCGCGAAAGCTTGCGCAAGCTGCTCATTGCAACCGGCCAGGATACGCGCGTCCTCATCATCAAGCTCATGGACCGGCTCCACAACATGCGCACGCTTAGCCACGTGCCTGAAGCAAAGCGCCAGCGCATTGCGCTTGAGACGATAGAGATATACGCCGCAATAGCGCACCGCTTGGGTATGGGAGTGGTGCGCAAAGAGCTCGAGGATAGGGCGTTTGAGTATGCCTACCCCGAGGAATATGAGGCTACTAAAAAATTGTTAACCGAGCGCGCCAAAGAAACAGAGGAGCGCCTGCAAAAAATGGCGCGTATGCTCGGCAAAGAGCTCGCCAAAGATGGCATGAAAAAGTTCCATACCGACTACCGCGTCAAGGGTATGTGGAGCCTCCGCCAAAAACTCGAACGCAAAGAGGGCGATATCGGAAAAATATACGACATATCGGCGATACGCGTGGTCGTGCCTACCGTTGCCGATTGCTATCACGTGCTTGGGCTCGTGCACAAGCTCTGGCAGCCGTTGCCTAATAAAATAAAAGACTACATCGCTTTCCCCAAACCAAACGGCTATCAAAGTCTGCACACCACCGTTTTTAGCGGCGACGGCGGCATTGTCGAGATGCAAATACGCACCAATAAGATGCATCAAGAGGCGCAGTACGGCATTGCCGCCCATGTGGCATATAAAGAGACCGGTGAGTCGGAAAACCGGCAACCCGCCTCGCCGGGCCGGGGCGGGTCGAGCTTTGATTGGATAAGGAGTTTAATACCCGGCTTTGGCCGCCAGCAAAAACCGACAGAAGATAAAGCGAGCGAGCTCAAAGACTCAACACTAAAGCCGGAGCGCGCACGCTACGGAGCCCCCTCAGCGCCAGAGTGGCTTGCCGACTTGCCCGAGGAGATGGAGGATCCCGACCTGGAGACGACGCTGCGCAGCGACATTTTTACGCATCGCGTGTTTGTGTTTACCCCCACGGGTGACGTGGTCGACCTGCCCGCGCGCTCGAGCCCGATTGATTTTGCCTACGCGATACACTCCGACATCGGCGACCACGTAGCAGCCGCAAAAGTAAACAGCAAAATGGTGCCTCTCGACTACGAGCTGCACAACGGCGACATTGTGGAAATTGTTACTAAAAAGTCTGCCTCGCCCAAGCCCAAGTGGCTCGACTACGTGCACACCACCCTCGCCCGCCGCCATATAAGGCTTGCAACCGAAAAGCAAAAAAAGGGGTAGAGCGAAAAGGAGTTGGGGTCGAAGGTGTTTTCGTCTATCGCTTTTTCTTGCTCGCTCCTATCGTCTATGGGAGTAGTTTCGCTAGAACTATCACCAAACTCAGCCGGAGCCGGAATTTGTTGAGCGGGCAGGCCGACACCCCCGTCCTCGGGGGTTGAGGGTGCCCGTGAGACAGATTCTGGTGAAGGCGAAATAACATTAACTTTCTCTTCAATCCGCTTTGCAAGGATATTAAAGATCGCGCGCAAGTCCTCTTCGCCCATAAAGTCTATCGAGAGCTTGCCGCCGTTTTCTTTAGTCTCGATCGCAACGCGCGTGCCGAGCGCCTCGGTAAGCTCCTTTTCCATCGCCAAAACATCGGGCGAATACAAATATTCTTTTTTGCGCACACGGTCGGTGGCAATGCGGCGGGCTATCGCCTCACTGTCGCGCACGGTTAAGCGCTTAAGCATAATCTCCCGATATAAAGTGTTTTGCTC
Source organism: Minisyncoccota bacterium (assembly GCA_036509865.1). Classification (GTDB taxonomy): domain Bacteria; phylum Patescibacteriota; class Minisyncoccia; order Phycocordibacterales; family SBAW01; genus GWA1-54-10. The sequence goes on along the minus strand of DATCEW010000007.1, from coordinate 5,539 downwards.
CTCGGGCCTGTCGGTAAGCATGAGGAGCGGCCGCGTGTGGCCCTCCGATATTTTGCCCTCAGCAAGCGCCTGTTGTATCTCCTGCGGCAACACCAAAAGACGGATGGTGTTGGAGACATACTCGCGGCTTTTGCCCACCTTCTCGGCTATTTGCGTATGTTTAAATCCGAACTCGTCTACCAATTTTGCAAACGCTTGCGCACGGTCTATCGCGTTTAAATCCTCGCGCTGGAGATTCTCTACAATAGCGAGCTCAAGCTTGGTTTTGTCGTCGTCATCGACATCGCGGATGAGCGCGGGCACCGAGGCGACGCCGGCTATCTTTGCCGCGCGCAAGCGCCTCTCGCCCGCTACCAGCTCATACTCGGTAACGATGCCACCGTCCGGCTTCTCGACCTCTTTGCGGGTTACGGTCAGCGGCTGTATGACGCCGTACTGCCTGATGGAGCGCGCGAGGTCGTTAAGCTTGCCCTCGTCAAACTCCTTGCGAGGCTGAAAGGGGTTTGGCTTTATCTTGTCGACCTCGACCCAAAAAATGGCGTTGTTGTAAAACTGCGACATTGAGGATATTCTACCATAGCAGGCCGGAGTGGCGGAATTGGTATACGCGCGCGACTCAAAATCGCGTCTCGCAAGGGATGGGAGTTCGACTCTCCCCTCCGGCACAAAGTTTGTTTTTTGAGGTTTTGTGGTAACCTCTTGGAAGAAGTAAACCGCATACAGAGGAGCGGGCAATGAAGGATAGTAAATTTATCTTAGCCGCAGACGAGCTAACTCTTGCGCAATGTTTAAAGCTTGCTCCAAAAATTGGAGATCGCGTCTATGCGATAAAGATCCACAATTTGTATGACAAAGAGGGGTGGGCTGCAATTGAAAGTCTCAAACGAGCAGCTCCGTGGCTCGTATGGGTCGATGCAAAATTGCACGATATCCCTAATACAGCAAAACTCCGGGCACAAGCCTTAAGAGATGCCGGCGCAGATATTATCTCGGCACATGTCTCGGGCGAGGTGGAGATGATGATGGCTGCCAAAGAAAGTGGAGCCCTCATTTATGCCGTCACAGCCTTAACCTCTCTAAGCGAGGAGCAAGTGCACCTGCTGCACGGACATCCCTCCAAGGCTGCAGTCCTCTATCTTGCACGACTCGCAAAGCTCGCGGGTATGGACGGTATTGTATGTTCTCCCAAAGAGGTAAGTATAGTTGCAAACCGTTTGGAGCTTAAAGGTATGGAGATAGTAACGCCGGGCGTTCGTTCGGTCGGAAAGGATACGCATGACCAGCAGCGCTTTGATACTCCTACCGCAACCATAAAAGCCGGCGCGAGCCGTCTTGTTATCGGCCGCCAACTGACCTTGGCAGAAGATCCAGTGGCTGCTCTGGATGAGCTGGAAAAGGAAATATCCACTATTTGAGCATAACGCGCCCTCCCCATCTCGGGGTGGGCGCTTTTATTTTTACTTATCCATGGTAACTTTGGAGTGGAAGGACCTTACCAACCTCGGAGAAACACATGAGTATCGGCATGCTGAACTACAGCGCCAAGACGCTGGATGATTTTTTGATCTGGCTTTATCAGATCAATGCAGTTAAAATCGACACCGAAAAGGGTTTTACGCTAAAGCTCCATGAGAGCGACCCCGCTGCCCCGCTCTCGCTACTCTACTTCAATCTGCGCATAGCCGAAAACAAAGGAGGGCCGCTGACGTTTGCGGAAGTTCAACGCATTGCGCAACTCTTCCATGCGTATCTTGCGGGCAACAACATCGGATATGACGGCATCTGTCCGGTACCTCATGCGGGCACCCCTTTTGCAGGCGAGTTGCAAGAGATTGTGTACGAACAAGAGATGCGGACTGTGCCTCTCCTTACCCTCGAAAAAAAAGAAGGCTCCGATGGCCGACATATCGGCATGTTGCTCAAGACGCAAGACCTGCCCCGCGGCTGTAGAGTTTTGTTGATAGACGACCTTATCACCAGAGCAGGCAGCAAGGCGGAAGCGGTCATGAGTCTGCGCGATGCGGGTTATATAGTTGAAGACTGCATCGTGTTTCTTGATCGCGAGCAAGGCGGCTCACAAGGGATGGCCGCGCTTGGAGTTACCTTGCATTCAATCGCAAGCTTGAGCTCGGTTCTTGAGGTGTACCGGCACGACAATCTCATCACAGTAGCGCAATACTGCCAAATTCGCGCCTATCTAAAAAACACCTCGTGACACCGACACTGCACTCCGTATAACGGGGTGCTTTTCTTTTTATATATAAAATGGTTAGAGTAAGCTCATGAAGCCTAAAATCATCGCCCTCGTCGGGCCCACCGCCTCGGGCAAGACGGCTTTGGGAGTTTGGCTTGCCAAACAAATACAAAAAGAATCTTGCGGAGCCGAAATTATCTCGGCCGACTCGCGGCAGGTATACAAAGGGCTCGACATCGGCACCGGCAAAGTGACCAAAAAAGAAATGGCGGGCATCCCCCACCACCTGCTTGATGTCGCCTCGCCAAAAAAACAATTTACAGTCGACAGCTTTGTCCGCCTGGCTGAAAAAGCCTATGCTGGTATTTTGCAAAAAACTGCAATAGCAATTGTGGTGGGAGGGACGGGATTGTACGTTGATATGTTTTTGGGTCGTATGGCCTATCCTGCGGTGGCGCCCAACCCAGCCCTACGTGAGCAGCTAGAACGGCAGACAACCGCACAATTATTTGCTGCGCTGCAAAAGCTCGACCCGCGCCGAGCGCAAAATATTGAGCCGGGCCACAAACGCAGGCTTATACGCGCTATCGAAATTGCAAAGGCTATAGGAAAAAGCCCTCTCCCTGCTCCGGAGCAAAAGTATGAGGTCCTGTGGCTCGGGCTAAAGCCTTCGCAAGAAGTGTTGCAAAAAAAGATAGCCGCCCGCTTGCAGGCGCGCATGAGGCTTGGGATGATAGGCGAGGCAAAGCGGCTGCACGCCAAAGGGCTCTCGTACAAGCGCATGGAGGAGCTCGGGCTTGAGTATCGCAGCCTTGCACGTTTTTTACAAAAAAAGATTACCAAAAAGGAAATGGGGCATGAGCTCGAGCGCGCAATAGCAAGCTACGCCAAGCGCCAAACGCGCTGGTTTAAGCGCAACCAAGACATCCATTGGATATCGGGCAAAGCAGAAGCGTTGAAGCTTTCAAAGGAATTTCTTAGAAGTTAGGGTGCCTGTCGGGGTGTTTTTATTTGAGACAAAATGGTCAACATCCGCCCACATAGGTGCCGGCGCCGTAATAGATTGAGTTAGCCCCTGAGTTGCACTTGCCGGTGCTTGCGTTGACACCGCCGCACCGGGGCGACACCGAGCTACTTGGAAAGTCATTCATATTCTCAGGCGTGTTCCAGATTAAAATGCAATAGTTATTTCCGTCGCCAATATAGAGATAGCCCGCATCGCCGCCGGGATTTGCCGGATCTTTTGGAGGGCCCGCCGGAAAATATTTTGAGAGTGCTGCGGTAAGATTTGCGGCGCTTGGGTTGGCAATAGCGGTATTTATATAAGCCAGGTCGTCAAAGGACGACCAAGTGCCAACAATCGGATAATGGCCGTTGTCGCTTGCATACAGCTCTACTGCATCTCTAATTTGCACTATAGCCTCGGCGCGCGACGCATCGCGCCCCTTAACTCGTGTACTCGTAAGTGACGCCATCACGATGCTAGCCAAGAGGCCGATGATGGCGATAACCACCAAGAGCTCAATGAGGGTAAAACCGCGGGATTGAAATTTAATTCTATTGTTTTTCACATTATTGATTTGACGCAGGGTGCGGTTGAGGCAAACCAAGAGGAATATTTTCTTGCTGGCGCCCGCTTGAGCCGCTGCTCCATATAAAAATACCAGCCGCCAGCACTATCGATATGACTGCAACCCCGATGAGCGCGATATTGGCCTGAGACTCTTCCTCGACTATCTTTTTGGCAATAAGCCACCCAATGATGCCGCCAACAACCGGGGTGTTTGTAGTCGCACCGCGCCACTTTTGCCGCTTTACTTCAAGCTCCACCTCATGCCGTATGCGATCCGTCTCCGCGGCATCATCGTTTACGGAGGCAACCTGCATAGAAACTTGCGGAGCAGAAACGGGTACAACCGGAGGAGGAGGCATCACTGCTTCCGGGTGCTCTATCATCGTAAATCCGCCACTGATGTCTTGCACCGACCATCCTGCGGCAAGCAAAGCCTTTTCAATGTCTGCCCTTGCCACTCCGGTAGCAAGATTTTGACGGATGTAGTCAAGGAGTTGTTGGGTGATCATGTTTAACCTTATTGTAGCAACTTTTGCAAGGGTGGTAGCAGACAATCAACAGCCTTCTAAAGCTTTTTTATATGGAACGCTACGCTTTGTAAAAAACTCTAATTCAGCGGGCCGTCTCGAGTTGGGACTTTTCAGTTCCTTACCCTGTAAGGCGGAATAGCTCTATTTTAGAGTACCTAAACGACGCGTCTCGTGCGCTTAGATTTTCTGCGCTAGAAAACCAACAAACACATTAAACTGTGGGTTGCCTTCGGTGTCCAAGGTACGGGCTTTGCCTTCTTTTTCAGAGCTCTTAATTATCTTCCAATCGCTATATAACCCTTCAAGTTGCTCCTTGTCGTTGAGATAGAAATTATCGGTATCAGGGTGCTTTTTGTAGAAGTCGCCCTCCTTGGTGAAAATGGTGAAGAGGTTAAAGCCATTAGGTTTCGTGTGTTGCTGTATCTTAATAATGGCTAACTCGGCATCCTCTGCGGTGAGATGATGAAAGGAAAACGTGCAGATAATAGCGTCAAAATCTTGTGTCAATTTAGCTTCGGCCATGTCGGAAACTTCTGCTTTCAAATTGACTCCGCTTTCCAAAGCCCTTTCTTTCAGTTTCTCAACTGCCTGAGGAGAAATATCGGTAGCCAGCACGTTAAAACCTTGCGAGGCAAGAAAAAGACTATTACGGCCAGCTCCTGCTCCAATTTCTAATACGTCTCCGCTTGAAATATGCTCGACGAGCACTTTAACCAATGGCAACGGCTCACCACTAAAAGCCTTCTCATCATCGGAGTAAAGCTTATCGTAATAGTCTGCTACTTTTTGATTTTTCATATTATTTTTCCTTCTGAGGCAGATTGTCAGTAATATGTATCCAAGGTAGTTTTTGAGATACCCAAATATGCTCTGTCAGTTTAAAGTTTTGAGGATTATCGAATACACCCACAGGAATAAAAATATTTTCTGGCTTGCTTATGTAGCGATAGGTAAAAGGAGAACCGCATATTTCACAAAATGATCTGACTACCTCTTTTGAGGACGCATAATTTTTTGGATCGCCTTGTATCAATTTAACCTCCTCAGATTTATGTGCAGTCCAAACAGTATAAGGTGCGCCGCTTATTTTACGGCAGTCCATGCAATAACAAGCTCCAACCCAAAAGGGGTCGTTTGCAGTTTTAAATTTTATGGCTCCGCAGTGACATCCTCCTTTCATAATCAATGATATTTAACTTTTAAATCCGTAACACACCTGAAGCTCCTCTTCGACCGTAAAAT
>DATCEW010000006.1:0-5952 GCA_036509865.1 Minisyncoccota bacterium | reverse complement strand
CATAGAGCGCTGTTAGGATCTCGACCAAGATGCGGAAGACAAAGCCCTTGCCTGTAATGTACGGGAAGAACAGGTTGATGGGAAAATGCACGCCGTCGGCGACGATAAAAGCAACAAAGGGCACCAGGCACAAACCAATAATGAGCGCGGAGCGCAAAACTCTCGTGTAATTCATAATAGAAAGACTATACCATATCACCGGTCGCGCTTCAGTACGGCAATGCCCTCTACCGTGTCTTGCTCGTGATATCCCGCAAAGGATGCGGTACTGCTCCCCGCAGACACCAGCAATACATCAGGAACTTTTTGGGCAATAAGAGAAAGTTCTTTAACACCCAAGTCTCCAAAGTCCTGACCGCCGAGCGATAGGTATTGGTAGTAGCGCACCCCAGGCGGCAAAAACAACGGGATCTCCGGCATATCGTATACAAAAATACTCGTGTTTGGATCCCAATTTTTAAAGTAGTGCTCCAGCACTTGCGTTTTGTCGGCATGATAGTACTGGCTTATCCACGAGCCGAACAGCAGCAGATATAGTTGGAGCACTATAATAAGCACCAGGAGCACTATAGCCATGCGCTGCAAAAGAACAGCCATTTTTGCTACTGAAAATTGCCGCGCAATATATCCGAGTGACATCGGAAAAAAGAGAGGGGCGATTAGTTGTGCGGGGAAAAAATACCGATACCAGCCGGGAGTGCGCAGATAGGCAAGAATTATAAAAAAAACAAAGAGGAACGCTGTTGCTTCTGCAAACGATATAGATACTCGGCGCCAGAGTCTCATGAGTACGGCAACAGCCCACACTCCTATCATCCCTAGCAGATAAAGCGGCGTTGACTCGTGGAAGAAGCGCAGAGCATTGTGGAGCATGACCGACGGAATGTGCTGCAGCCCGTAGGGGTTAGCGTAAAATGCTAACACAAGCGAGAGAGGTGCACGTACGCCAAACTGCGTAAGCGCCCATACAAGCATGGGGACGAGCGCAGCCAGGGAGGCATACACTACAAGAGAAAATGGTACTTTTTTTCGCTCGTAGAAATACGTGTAAAGCAGGGCAATAACCACGGCGCCGCCAAGCACTAAAAAGGTCGGTTTTGTTGCAAGACACAGGCCGGCAAAGAGGCCGGCAAGCAAAGCGTTCTTTTTTGTGGCGTATCCTTCATCAAATAGTTTATGGGCAAAGATAAGAAAGAGGAGAAGATAAAAAAGACCGGGCACTTCGCCGAGCACATTCTTCCCGTCTCCATACAGGGTTGAGAATGTTGCAAGAAGCCCTATGGAAAAAAGACCTGCCGTACGTCCGGCGATGCGGGTAATAAAATAATAGGAAGCACAAATAAAAAGCAAAAGGTACAGCACCATCACTGAGCGCGCGGCTAGGAGCGAGACGCCAAAAAGTTTAAACGAGAGCGCGACAGGCATCACGACCGGGAACCCTGTTGAGGTATACCCGCCTGAGGCAAACACGCCGGGCGCTATTTGCGTTGCCATCGTGCCATGCCAAAGCAGGTTCATGGCGAGCTGCACTATCATGCCCTCGTCGTACCAAGTGGGCGGCACTTCCGTGAGCCTGTATGTTGCGCACAAAAAAACAAACAATAAAATAGCAAGAAAAACCCATTCTCGCTTCACAAATTGAAAAGCGGTTTTCATGTTACTCACCAAACTCCTTTAAGAAGTTAGAAAAAACTTCCTGTATCCTCTGTATATGCGCGGGCGTGAGGCCATGGTGGCAGCCGATGAGGATGCCGTTTTGCATGATGTAGTCGGACACCGGATACGATCCCTTTTGCTGCTTTGCAATAGCTTTAAACGCCGGCTGGCGCAATACATTGCCGGTAAAAATAGGGCGAGTTTGGATATCGTGCTTTTCCAGATAGAGCGCGAGATCGTTGCGCGTAAACGGCGCACCCTTGGCAACGGTGAGCGGGAACGCGAGCCAATTGGTTTTTACCTTAGGGTGCATTTTGGGCAGCACAAAAAAGTGCTCATACTGTGTAAAAAACTTGTAGAGCTGCGCAAAGTTTTTGGCGCGTACCTTACCGTTGTGCGGCAAACGCTTGAGTTGGACAAGCCCAAACGCCCCTTGCAGCTCGGTGGTCTGGAAGTTGTAGCCGATTTCCGAAAAGATAAATTTGCCGTCATAACGCTCGCCGTTTACAAAATTATCAAAGCGCTTTTTGATCTCCTCCGATTTTTCATACGCGCCATAGAGCGTCGACTCCCTCCCCCAGTTGGCTTTAAGGAGCGCGCGGCGTGCGAGCATCGGATCTTTAAAACACGCCATGCCTCCCCCGCCCGCCGCAGTAATGATATGCGAGGCGTAAAAACTCGTGGTTGAGATATCGGTGTAATGGCCGGTGGGTTTGCCCGCAAAAGTAGCGCCCAGCGTGTCGCAGGAGTCCTCGATCAACACAAGCTTGTGCTTTTTGGCAATGCGCTCAAGCCGCTCGAGGTCGGGCACATTGCCGATAAGCGACGGTATCATGAGCGCTTTTGTTTTTTTGGTTATCTTTTTTTCTATCTCATCGATATTGGCGAGATAGGTGCCCATCTCGACGTCGACAAACACCGGCGTGAGGCCAAATTGCAAAAGCGGCGCGAGCGTGGTGGAGAACGTGAGCGCCGGCGTTATAACCTCGGAGCCGCGAGGCAAGTCGAGCACGTCGATAGAGATGAGGTTTGCCGAGGAGCCGGAGTTGACCATCACGCCAAACGGCTTGGCAAAGAGCTTGGCAACTTTTGCCTCAAACTCGTGCACGTTTGGTCCTGCCGCAATATGCAGCGGGTCGCTGAGCACGCGATTAACTGCGCGTATCTCCTCCTTTCCATACACCGTCCCCGCATAAGAAACGCGCAAGTTCATGGCCTTTTTTGACATGGAAATACTCTACCATAGCATTAGACCTATTTGTAGGCTCCCCTTTCTTGCCAATGCTCTTGGTACCAGGCGACTGTTTTTTTAATGCCATCAGCTAGGGAGGTTTTTGGCTCCCAATCGAGAAGTCTTTTTGCCTTATCGCTGTTCATATAAAAGACCATGCTGTCGAGCGGCCGGTAGGGCCGCGCGCCAAAGTTAATGTTGATGGGGCTGCCCATTGCCTCATTAACCATCTGCGCGACTTCTTTAACGCACACGGCGCGGTTATTACCGAGATTAAATATCTCTCCCTGGGCGCCCTCATGCATGGCGGCGCGGAGCGCACCCTCTACCACGTCGTCGACATACATAAAATCGCGCAACTGCTCCCCTGCGTTCATATCAAAATCTTTTCCTTCGAGCCCTGCTTTAATGATACGCGCTACGAGCAACCCAAAACTTTGTGCAGGCCCGTAGGTTGCCGCCGGACGCACAATGCGCACCTGCATCGGCGTAAGCCGCGCAGTCATGAGCGCACACTGGGTTGCCATGACCTTGCCGAGTGAGTAGGGAGAAAAGTGTTCCTCGCGCATAGACTCCACAAACGGCGCCTCGCAGGCGCCATACTCCTCGATGCTGCCAAATTGGACAAGGCGCTCAACCTCCGCTCGTGCGGCAGCCTCAATAACATTGCGCGCAATGCCGTAGGTATTTTGTATGATGCTCTCCGCATGCTCGAGAGACTTTTCGGTATTGTTTATTGCGGCAGTATTAAAAACAATCGAGGGATGATGCTCTTCAAAAAGCTGCCGTACCTGGCCCACTTCGTTTAAGTCGGCATCGAGCAGGGTAACTTGCCCCGCAAGCGCATCAAGGCGCCACGACTGTTTGCGCGGTCCAACCACCGCATGCACGATAGCGCCCAGCTCAACCAAGCGAGCCGCCAAGTGAGACCCGATAAATCCGTCGGCTCCCGTTATTAATACCTTTTTATTTTTCCAAAAGTTTTCCATAAGAGAGACGCGCGCGCCACGCCAGCATATTGCCTAAAAACTCAAAAATATGTTTTAATCGCACCATCGACTTGCCCTTGAGCCTCGGGAGATACTCTATCTTCATCTCCCCTATCTTCATGCCCATCTTCTCGGCTTTGATCACCATCTCGGCGTCGATAAACCAATCTTTTGACTCGAGGTGCGCTTGCTCATAAAACACGCGAGTCATAACCTTGGGCGTGGCGTTAAGATCGCGCGAACGCATGGCAAACAGCAGCCTAAACATCGTATTAAAAAAGAAGCTGATGATGACGCGCCGCACGCCGTCATTTTTGCGGTGCATGCGGATTGCTTTGTAAAAGTTGTAGTGCCCTTCCTCTGTTGCCGCAAACATGCGCACCAGATCCTCGGCCTTTTCCTGATTGTCGGCGCGTATGATGCCGATGTACGAGCCGCGCGATGCCCGGAGCCCGGCCAAGACCGCGCGGCCATAGCCCAAAGCCGGCTCCGGCACCAAGCGCAACTGCGGCATATTTTTTTGAAACTCCGCTACCACCTGCGTTGTGTTATCAGTTGATGCATTGTCCACAAGGAGCACCTCGTACTCCTTGTGCATGGTATTAAGAGCGCTGTTGAGGCGCGGCAAGAGGATCAAAAGGTTTTCCGACTCGTTGTGAGCGGGCACCACTATAGAGAAAAACTCTCCCGCAGGCTCTGTCATACGTTGTATTCCATTCTACACTAGTGCATGCTGATACGTAAGGATGAAAACAGCCAAACATTACTTTTGGATCTTTTCCAACTTCTACGGGCGCATGTTCGGGAGAGCTTGGCTCGCCGGCGCCCATCATGCGCTCCTCAACCTCTCGCTCCACGGGCTCGGCTATGACAACGGATTGTATCCATCCTACAGCGGCGAGGAGTGGTTTATCAAAAACATCTTAAAAAAGGAGGGCATGCGCATCTGCCTCGACATCGGCGCCAATGTCGGTTCCTATAGTCACCTCCTGCTCAAGCATCTCAATTGCAAGGTGTATGCGATGGAACCCTCATTGCTTACCTTTACCAAGCTGCAAAAGTTGAGCGCACTCTATCCGCACAATTTTTCTCCCGTGCAGACAGCAATAGCAGACTTTGACGGCTCTGCCCAGCTCTTTTCGCGCGCGCCGCTCTTGGGGACGGCAACGCTCCAAAAAAGTATCCTTGATAACCCAGCCATAGAAGAGCCCGTAAAAGTCTCAACCGTGGACACTCTTGTCAAACAGCTCGCCATTACCCGGGTTGATTTTATTAAAATAGACACCGAGGGCTTTGAGCGCGAGGTGCTCTTGGGCGCACAAGAGACGCTCCGCGTGTTGAAACCAAAGTACATCCAGTTTGAGTTTAATCTATTGCACCTGCGGCGCGGGTATACCGTGTTTGATCTGGCGCAGATGCTCCCCGAGTACGAGCTCTACCGGCTGCTGCCGCAGGGCTGGCTCAAAGTCGACCCTAAGAGCTTCCTCTCTAATATTTTTATGCTTTGCAATATAGTAGCCAAACGAAAAGCCGAGTAGTATAAAAAAATGAAATCTCTGCAAGATAGGCTCCACCGCATATTGCGCTGGAGCGAGAAGTACACCAAAACTGACATGGTCTACCTCTTTCGGGGAGGGTCATTGTCGCTGCTCGGGCAAGGCGCGAGCGTGCTGGCATCGCTCGCGCTCGCGGTTGCTATAAGCCATTTTGTCTCGAAGGAGTCATACGGCACCTATAAATATGTGCTCTCAATCGTCACGATGCTGTCCGTCTTTTCGCTCAACAGCCTCGGGAGCGCGGTGTTCCAATCGGCGGCGCAGGGTTTTGACGGAGCGCTCAAAAAAGCATTTTGGCTCAACATCCGTTGGAGTGCGGCTATTTTTGTCGGTACTTTTGCGCTTGCCGCCTATTACTTTGCAAGCGGCAACGGCACCATTGCAATCGCGGTGCTCATCGGCGGCTCGCTCTCGCCGTTTGTTGCAAGCGTAAGCCTCTTTGGCTCGTTTCTCGGCGGCAAAAAAGATTTTTCCCGGCTCTTGACCTATGGTGTGTTAGATAATGTCATCCCGATTTTTA
>DATCEW010000005.1:0-3676 GCA_036509865.1 Minisyncoccota bacterium | reverse complement strand
AGCGCGAGTACGCGCTCTCGACGGTTATCTCCCCTTGCCTTACAAGGTCGGCGAGGCAGCGGTTCATGTCTATCATGCCGTCTCCCGCTCCCGTCTCGATAACAGTTTGTATTTCGTGCGTGCGCTTCTCGCGTATGAGGTTGGACACCGCGTTGTTATTTAAAAGCAGCTCATAGGCGGGGACGAGGCCGCCCGAGATGCGCGGTACCAAACGCTGAGAGAAGATGCCCGCAAGCGAGCCGGCAAGCTGGACGCGGATCTGATCTTGCTGGGCGGCAGGAAAAGAGTCGATAATGCGGTCGATGGTTTGCGCCGCGTTGTTGGTGTGCAGGGTCGAAAACACAAGGTGCCCCGTCTCGGAGGCGGTTACGGCGGTAGAGATGGTCTCCGGCGTGCGCATCTCTCCTATCATGAGTACATCTACATCTTGGCGGAACACCGACTGCAGCGCCTGCGGAAAGTCGGCGGTATCGACGCGCACCTCGCGCTGCTCGACCAGCGACTTTTTATTTTCAAACAAATACTCTATCGGGTCCTCAATGGTAATGATATGCTCGGCGCGCTCAGTATTTATCTTTTCAATCAGCGCGGCGAGCGTCGTCGTTTTGCCCTGCCCCACCGGCCCCACTACCAAAAAAAAACCCTGCTCGCGCGCGGCAAAGCTCTCGAGCACAGGAGGCAGATTGAGCTCGGCGATAGTGCGGATCATGCGCGGGATAAGCCGCAGCGCCACGCCTATGGAGCCCCGCTCAAAGTAAGCGTTGCCGCGGAAGCGCGCCTGCTCGCCGTAGGCAAAGGAAAAGTCGGCCTCTTGGGTCTTGAGGAAGGCCTCTTTGCGCTCCGGAGGCAAAAGCTCGGTAACCAGCCCGAGCATATCGGCGCTGGTTAAAATCGACTCGGTCAAAAGAGGCGTAAGCGCGCCCGAGACGCGGGTCATGGGCTGTATGCCGGCACTGAGGTGCAAGTCGGAGCCGCCCTGGGAAATGAGAGCTTCTATAAGCTGCTGTAATTTTTGTTTATAGTTTGGCATTTACTTGTAGTGAGTCTCATCGGACTACGCTTGTATCTCTTTGGCGCTTGTTTTTGCAATGACCTCTTCTTTGGTGTCTTCTTCTTTTACGTCTTCGCCGAGGACCTCGGGCGCTTTACTTGGAGCTTCATAATCTGCCATCTCCTCCGGCAACTCAAACTGTCCGCCGAGCGTGTTTACCTCCTCAAACGGTATGACGCCCTTTGCAGCTTTAATAATAGCATCCTCTTTCATTGTGAGCATGCCGCCCCTGCGCACAATCGCGTACATCTCATCCTCCGGCTTGCCGGCAAGTATTGCGCGCTCAAGCTCGGTGGTCATATCAAACATCTCAAACACGGCAATGCGGCCGCGCGTACCCGCCGGACACTCGGGAGTGGGATTTTTAAGATAAATCTCATCAAGAGGGGGCACCTCCTTTTGATACTCAGGCGGCAAGTCGGCAAACTGTTTTTTAAGCATGAGCGCCATGCTGTCCTCTACTTTTACCTTTTTGCCTCCGCCCTCGCAGAGCGTGCGCACGAGACGCTGCGCCATGCCGAGTATCAACACCGGCGGGATAAGGTACGGCTCGACGCCCATGTCGAGGAGACGCGGCACAATGCCTATAGAGTTGTTGGTGTGGATGGTCGAGAGCACGAGGTGGCCGGTAAGCGCCGCCTGCACCGCCAGGTTGGCGGTCTCGGCGTCGCGGATCTCGCCGACCATGATGATATTTGGGTCCTGCCGCAGCGTGGTGCGCAAGCCGTTGGCAAACGTGTAGCCGATTTCGGGCCGCACTTGGCTTTGAGAGACGCCGGGTATGGTGTACTCCACCGGGTCTTCGAGCGAGAGCACGTTTTGCTTTTCCCTATCTACCTCGTTGAGTATCGAGTAGAGTGTCGTCGACTTACCGGAGCCGGTAGGACCGGAGATAAGCACGAGGCCGTAAGGTTTTTTTATGGCGGTGCGTATCATCTCCAAATTGCGCGGCGAGAGGCCAAACTCGTCGAGCTTGAGCTCTTTGGCGGCGCTGCCTAAAATACGCATCACTACCTTCTCGCCGTAATAGGTCGGGAACGTAGACACGCGGAAATCTACTTTATTGCCGCCGATCCGCGCCGTAAAGCGCCCGTCTTGCGGTTTGCGCTTTTCGTCGAGCCTCATATTGGAGAGCACTTTGATACGCGCCACAACCGCACCATGGACCTTGGACGGCAGCGTAATGTTGGTAATAAGGACGCCGTCGATGCGAAAGCGGACGCGTGTCTGGTCGACTAAGGGCTCAATATGGATGTCGGAGGCCCGCTGCTCAGAGGCATGGCGCAAAACAGTGGCCACTATTTTGGTAACCGGAGCGTCTTCGATTATCGCCTCGGTCTCGGTCTCGGTTACCTCGTTTTCCTCAAAGTTCACGCGGCGCTTGCCTGCCTTTTCCTCCTTAGTGGTGTCGGCGGAGGTATCGGTCTCAAACTCGCCGAGCGCCTTGCCCACCTCGCCGGAGAGCCCTTTGTATTGCTGGAGCAGTTTTGCAAAATCGGTCTCCGTGATGAGGAAGATTTTGTACGGCTTGCCCACCTTTGCCGAGATAAAGGTAAGCGCGTCGCGCGCCTCCATGTTGTCCGGGTCGGTAATGCCCACCTCGAGCGCGCCGTCTACAATGCCCAATGGGGCGATGTTATAATGCCGCGCGCTCTCCTCCGGCACATAGCGCAGCGTCTCAAATGCCACCGATTTATTGCCAAGCTCGCGCGTGGGGATGCCGTAGTAATCGCCCTTAGCCTTAAGTATGTTTTGCAGCGTGACACCGTTTTTTTGCAGCACATCTTCGACCGCAGCGCCCTGCTTGCCAAGCTGCGCCTCTATCTCCGGTATGGCTTTTGCATCGACAATGCCACTGTCGCTGAGTAATTGGAGTAGGTTCATTACCTACAGTATATCCTGCTTACTGAAAAAAACTCCGCCTATCAACAGACGGAGGCTATCGATAAAGCGAGTGGTTTCCTATATCAAGAAATACCACCTCATCTTTTTTCTTATTTAAAAACTCAAATAAAACTCTATACCGCGAATCTATGGAAAAACTCCACTGATTTTTGAGCTTCCCATGCAGACGATGAGTGTCGAGCTTCGCCGTAAATGGGTCCTTCTGAAACTGTACTATGCGCTCTTTGGATAGTGTGCGTAGCTGAGGATCCAGTTTATGAAAGACACGCAGAAAGCGCGGCTTGTAATATAGCGTCATAAATCGTGCAGATTCAGCTTTGGCAGCTTGCCGGCGTGATGAAGTTTTTTTACTTCGCGCGACCAACCGAGGATAATCTCCGGGGTTACTTCATCACCGGCACGTTCAATGAGCGCATCCAACTCCTTTTTGGGGATAATGACAAGGTCATCGCCTCCGCCAAGCTTTTTAGGGATAGTTATCGTAGCCATGCGCGCATTATAGCACAAAACCTCAATAAAAGATTAATTCCCAGTCGAACTCGCTTCCCCACTGTTGTTGGTTGCTTGGTTGTCATTGGCAGCCTCGATGATCACCGTACGGGTCGAAGTAGCCGTGTTTCCCCAGGTATCAGTCGCGACGTAGTCGATCGTGGCAGTGGCAACCTGGCTGGTGTCGATTACGATCTGGCTTTCAAGCACTCCATTGACGAACGTCTGATA
>DATCEW010000004.1:0-5292 GCA_036509865.1 Minisyncoccota bacterium | reverse complement strand
AAGAGGTGCTCCCGATACTCGAAAAGATAGCGCAGTCGGGCAAAAAAGAGCTGGTCATTATTGCCGACGACGTCGATGGCGACGCGCTCACGACCTTTGTGCTCAACAAATTGCGCGGCACGTTTAACGTGCTTGCGGTAAAGGCTCCCGGCTACGGCGACAAAAAAAAGGAGATGCTCGGGGATATTGCGGCAATGACCGGCGGCCAGGTTATCTCCGATGAGGTCGGCACCACGTTTGAAAACGCGACGCTCGAGATGCTCGGCCACGCAAACAAGGTCATCGCCACCAAAGACTCCACCGTAATAGTGGGCGGCAAGGGCGCAAAAAAGGATATTGAAAAGCGCATTGCAGAGATACGCGCGCAGATAAAAAATACCGACAGCAAGTTTGATAAGGAAAAGTTGGAGGAGCGTTTGGCAAAGCTCAGCGGAGGCGTTGCGGTCATACGCGTAGGCGCTGCGACCGAGACCGAGATGAAGTATCTCAAGCTTAAAATCGAGGATGCGGTCAACGCCACCAAGGCCGCGATAGAGGAGGGGATAGTCGCCGGCGGCGGCACGGCGCTGGTAAAGGCTGCACAAAAAGTTGCAGAAGCTTTTGCAAAAACAAAAGAGAAGTCGGGCCTCTCGCTTGCCGAGCAGGTCGGGTACGAGATAGTGCTCAAGGCGCTTGAGATGCCGCTGCGGCAGATAGCCCACAACGCGGGTGTGGACGCCGGCGTGGTTGTTGAGAAGGTGCGCGAGGCCAAAGGCAACGCCGGCTACGACGCGGTTAAAAACGAGATTATAGCCGACATGCTGGCGGCTGGCATCGTTGATCCGGTTAAGGTAACGCGTACGGGGCTTGAGCGCGCCGCCAGCGCCGCCGCAATGCTCCTCACTACCGAAGCAGCCATTGCCGAAGAGCCGAAGGATGAAAAAGAAAATCCCGGAGCAGGCATGGGCAGCATGGGAGAGATGGATTATTAGACAGTTACCAAAACTAAAAGAAAATCCACCGCATCCCGGATTTGGGATGCGGTGGACTGCTAATGTTTGGATGGAATATCCGGAGTTTTGAAAAGAACCCCTTCGCCCGTTATCGCGAACTGAAGCATTTCACCGATAGCGGCCTTGAGCGTCGGTCCCGCCAGAACATCAACCGCTTCGCCAAAGATTTTGTCGAAAATTTGTATCGACTCAGGCGCCAATTGGGTCATTCCTTTAGAAAAGTTGTTGAACCAATCCATAGCACCTTCAACGCCATTGCGGGTTCCAACAAGAATATCGGGACACGAAAGCATGGCGTTTATAGTTGGTGACGGAGCTTCTCCAGGAGTAAGCCGTTTACACAGACTCAAGTTGAACGATTTTGTCACTCCGCATCTTTTTTCTTCAAATTGAACCATATCGATGAATGCAGCCATATTGATGCAGGTTGCTTTTTCGAGCAGGTTTTTGATGCGAGAGAACTCTTCATCCGACTTTTGCGGAGCTCTCGGATTAGAATATTCGAAGACCGCCATTACTTGTGGCCACGTTTTCTCGGCCAATTGTATTTTTGCGACTTCGGCTGCAATCTTTCGACGCTCACTTTTTTCCTTTGGGTCCATAATATTAGGCCCTCCTTTCCGCTACAGAAGTTACCACGCTTTTTCGGTACTTGCAATCTGCATAAAAGTGTTATAATTGGCGCATGACTATACTCTATATAGTGCTTATCGTATTAGCCGTTATCGTGCTTTGGGCCGTGTTTGCTTACAACCACTTTGTGCGCATGGTGCAACGCGCCAAGGAGGCGTGGGCCGACATCGACGTGCAGCTTAAGCGCCGCTACGACCTTATCCCCAATTTGGTGGAGACGGTCAAGGGCTATGCCACGCACGAGCGTGAGGCGTTTGAAAATGTTACTAACGCGCGCTCGGCCGCCATGGGCGCCGGCTCTATTGCGCAAAAAGGAGCTGCCGAAAATATGCTGAGCGGCGCGCTCAAGAGCCTCTTTGCGGTTGCCGAAGCGTATCCTGATTTAAAGGCCAATCAAAACTTTCTCGACTTGCAGCGCCAGCTTGCCGACACGGAGGACAAGATACAGGCGGCGCGCCGCTTTTACAACGGCAACGTGCGCGACCTCTCGACCGCCGTGCAGAGCTTCCCCGGCAATCTCATCGCAGGCACGTTCCACTTCCAAAGCATGGAGTACTTCCAGCTCGATGCAACCGACCAAGCCGCCCGCGAGCCAGTTAAGGTACAGTTTTAATGGCAACGCTTTACACTCACAAAGACGAAAATATAGCAAAGACATGGGTGCTCATGTTTGTTTTTTTGTGCGTGGTCGTAGCGGTCGGATGGGCTATATCCTGGTATTACAACAGCCCCGGCATTTTGGTGTTTGCGGTGGTGTTTGCCATCGCGATGAACATCTCCAGTTATTGGTTTAGCGACAAAGTAGTGATAGCGATGGCCGGAGCAAAGCCCGCAAGCCCCACAGAGTATCCCGACCTTAATAACGTGGTAGAGAATTTGGCCATAACCGCCGGGCTCCCAAAGCCAAAAGTGTATATTATCAACGATCCGGCGCCCAACGCGTTTGCCACCGGGCGCAATGCCAAGCACGCCGCACTTGCGGTTACGAGCGGGCTTCTCTCAATGATGAACCGCAGCGAGCTGGAGGGCGTGGTGGCGCACGAGCTCTCGCATGTCGGCAATCGCGACATGGTGGTCTCGACTGTGGCGGTAATGCTGGTGGGCATGGTGACGCTCGCGGCCGACTTTTTTTTGCGGGCGTCATTTTTTGGCATCGGCGGCAATAATAAAAATAACAGGGAGGGCAACAACCCAATCATTGCCGTCATCGCCATCGTGTTTATTATCCTCGCGCCTATTTTGGCGACGCTCATACAGCTTGCCATCTCGCGCAAGCGCGAGTTTTTAGCCGATGCATCGGGCGCACTGCTTACGCGCTATCCCGAGGGGCTCGCCTCGGCATTGCGCAAAATAGGGAACTACGCGGCGCCCATGATACATCCTAATAACGCTACCGCGCACCTTTATATATCAAACCCCTTTGGTCCGCGCGCGGCCACGAGCGGCATCGCCAAGCTGTTTAACACGCATCCGCCGATAGAGGAGCGCATCAAAGCGCTTGTGGGAGATGAATAAGCATCAACAGACACTTTTAATTGCCACCTCCAATGCGGGCAAAGCAGGAGAGTATAAAAAACAGCTGCAAGATTTGCCGCTCACGCTGGTTTCACTCGCAGACATAGGCCTTTCTTCAATTGAGGAAACCGGCAAAACGTTTGAAGAAAACGCGCGGTTAAAAGCGCGCGCGTATGCTGAGCAAAGCGGCTTGCCGTGCATCGCCGATGACGGTGGCCTCGAGATTGATTTTTTACACGGCGAGCCGGGAGTGAGGAGCCGCCGATGGAAGACGGGAGACGAAAACGTAACCGACCAAGAGCTGGCCGATTTTACGATTGCGCAGATGCAAGGCGTGCCGGATGATAAAAGGGCGGCGCGCTTTAGAATGGCGATGGTCTTTGTCGATGCGAAAGGCGCGGAGCACGTAGTGGAAGAGTCGTGCGAGGGGCTGGTGCCGCACGCGGCATCGTTGACTGTGCCGCACGGCTTGCCGTTTAATGCGGTGTTGTACATACCGCAGTTTAATAAAATTCGCTCCGAGCTCAGCCTTGAGGAGCACGAGGTGGTCAACCAGCGCACGCTGGCGATCAAAAAATTAAAGCCGATCATTGTAGCGGCTTTGCTTTGCGGTTAAAAAATTAACGCCGGGCTGTACAAAAGTACTCCTATTGCAACAAGCGAGTTAAATAAAAACCACAAAATGTAGCACACGATAAGCGGCGGCTCGCGATGCACGATGGCATAGATAACCCACGGGATATCAAACAGCGCATAGATGCTCCAGGTTAAAAAGGAAATGCCTACGGCGTTGTGTGTAGTATAGATTTGAAAAACTTGCGGGATAGTCGCGAGCGGCCCCAGGATACCTGCAATATACACCACCAAATCGAGCACTTGCATCCCGCGCGTTTTGGCAGGATAAGGCTCGCGCCTGCGACGAGTGTGCAAATGATGAGCGATTTTCATATGTATATATTGTACAGGTAAAAATATGAGGGCTCTGGAGTATTCTTGCCTTTCGAGGTAAGTTGTTAGATGTTAGTTAAAAACGGAGGCGTCGCATAGCGGTCTAGTGCGCACGCTTGGAAAGCGTGTGTGGGGCAACCCACCGAGAGTTCGAATCTCTCCGCCTCCGCCAGTAGTACTTTTTATCGGTAGTGAGAGTAATTAAATGATGAAAAAATATAAAGACATCGATAGCTACATAAAGACTGCTCCTAAAGAAGCGCAGCCGCTGTTACGTCAGATGCGTGCGGCAATACGTAAAGCCGCACCTAAGGCCGAAGAAGTCATTAGCTACGGAATGCCTGCCTATAAACAAAATGGCATTTTGGTATATTTTGGATCTTTTAAGACACATGTCGGTTTTTTTCCTACGGCATCGGGTATAAGCGCTTTTAAAAAGGAGATGGCCAAATTTGAAAGCTCAAAAGGTGCAGTGCGCTTTCCTTTGGACAAGCCGCTACCACTTAGCTTGGTTAAGAAAATTGTTGTCTTTCGGACCAAGGAGACTTCCCATAAGGTTGCTAAGAAAAAATAAATAGAGTAACCAATATGAAATTGCTCAGATACCTTGCCCTAGCTGGAGATGCACTATTTATCCTTTGGGTTATATACAATGCTATAGACTCAGGGTTTCAGGATATAGGCAGCTTACAAAATATACTCCCCATAGGGCTAGCGGTGTTGCTGGCATTAAACATTGCTCTATTGTGGAAGGTTAAATAGTTTTAACTTCGCATGACACCCTCAACCCGTTTATGATACTGTTTGGGTATTACTTTTAATGCTTTACATATTATGAATCCATTGGAAACAGTAAAAAAATTAAATCAGATAATACTCGGCGGTACGGGAGAGGGGCTCGAAGCTATCGTGACTGACGACATTGTCTTTAAGGGCCCACTTTTTAAAGCTTCTGGCAAAGAAGAATTTATCCCTGGCTTTATGCGTTGGATACAGACAAAGAAGACATACAACGTAGGTAAAGAAATTGTTGATGGCAATACCGTGTGTTCCTTTTATGAAATTACTATTGAAACTCCAGCGGGCCCAGTGACCATAGATTCGGCCGATATGATGGAGGTAAGGGATGGCAAGATCTCAAATATCCATGTCTATTTTGATCCGCGAGAACTACTTAAGGCAACAGGTCGGTAACACGCCTGTA
>DATCEW010000003.1:0-3529 GCA_036509865.1 Minisyncoccota bacterium | reverse complement strand
CCTCCACTTCCTTAATATAGATAGCGGTATAAAGGTAGGAGTAATAATGATTTTTTGCATCGGTTAAGCGGTTGTAGAGCTCGGTGTCATGGCTGGCGCCAGGTGCGTAGGCTATAAGCGGCGCTATTTCGGGTCCGGGGTAAAAAGGCGATGTCGGGTCATTGGCGTACTTCTCTATGTCATCTGCGGTTTCTTGTTTGATGCCGGATACGCCGAGCGAAAATTGCGAGAGCGAGCCGAGTATCTTGAGCGGCTCAAAGTACTGTTTAAAAATTTCGCGCTCCGAGGTAAAAAAACGGATCTGCTCGGGAACCACCGCCGCAGCGATGATGCGGGGCGGTATGCCGCTCTCGGCGCTCACTTGCAGGATTATATTTTGGTCTTTTTGCAAGCCGCTGTTAATGACCGCCCACTCAGGCGTTTGTGTCCAGTCGCATACGGTTTGTCCTGCATTGGTGCAAGGAGGAGTGCTGGTGGCGTTTGGCGCCGTTCCAAATTGGCCAAAAAACGTATTGCGCTCGGCGATGGAGCCTTGCACGTTGAGGAGCCCGTAATGCATCGCGACAAATACGCCGCTAAACAAGAGGCCGATGAGCGCAAAGGTGCCGACCACAACAAAAAATAGGTATTTAAAAACTTTCTTCATGGCTCGCGATACAGAATACTACTATTGGTACTGGATAAACAAGGGCTGCGGAGTGAGCTTTAATATTTCTGCCGGAGTAAGCATGCGCGTACTCGGCGGCTTGATATCGTTTTTGTAAAAAAGCTTAAAGCCCGTAAACTCCACCGGCATCAGTGCGATAAACGCATTGTAGGTGCCCAGCTTGCGCGAGGGAGAGCCCCAGCCGTCCATGTCCATCACTATCTGCACCTCCGGCAGCGGCGTTATATTTTTGTAATGAGTGACCATGGGGCCGGTAAAGCGGTGCACGATGAGTATTTTTGGTGGCAGGTTGTTGTAATCGACGATTTTGGCTAAATAATTGGCCGCATAATTTATGTCGGTTGCATCGAACGAGCCGATAACCGTGCCGGGCTTTGCTCCATTGTGCATGGCAAACTCCGGGTCGATAGCCACCTCTACTTGCGGCATTTTTAAGTACGTATCCAAAAGCGGCAGCTCCTGCGGCAGCGTGCTTAGGCCCACCTGCAAGTCGAGTATCACGATGCCATTGACCTTTTTAGCCAGCTCGAGCGCGTGGTCTATCTGGCTGTTTGGCATGCGCGCGCGGTATTTGCCGTCTGCGCCGGGGCTCCCTTGCGCGGTAATAGCAATGTAATCTATTGCGGGTATCACCGGCGTTGAGGGATCGGCCGCGGCCCATGCGGCAGTCGTCGACGCCAATTTTTGCAGCATGACGTCCTCTGGATATTGGCCGAGCACGCCCATTTGGGTTGAATAAAAGTTGCCGTAGTACGCGACGATGCGATTGAAGGGGAGCAATGCCCCGGCTTTTGGATATGCGGTTTTAACCGGCCAAAGGCGCGCGGCCAAAGTGGTGCTGCTTATCGTAGTGGTACCCACTGGTGCCGGATAGTTGGCTATCGCCAGCAGTTTGCTGTTGTATGCAAGCGTGTCGAGAGGAGCAAGAGTTGGTTTTGGCGGAGTAGAGGTCGCAATTTGTGTTTGCGCCATAGCATCTACCGCGCCCGTATAGGTAAGTGCAAACACATTGCTGTAACCGACTATATAAATGAGCAACGCGATGCCCAAAAGGCCGCCTGCCAGGCTTAGTACAAAAGGCCGGCTTGCCGGAGAGGTTTTTGTGTTTTTAGAGTTGCGATTAAAAAAGGTAAGCATTGGAGAGGTGGGAGATACACTAGTTT
This sequence comes from Minisyncoccota bacterium, assembly GCA_036509865.1. Taxonomy (GTDB): domain Bacteria; phylum Patescibacteriota; class Minisyncoccia; order Phycocordibacterales; family SBAW01; genus GWA1-54-10. The sequence continues at coordinate 1,699 of DATCEW010000003.1, read as the reverse complement.
ACCACAGACGCTTCCGCAGAGGCTCGATGCCGCGCGGAGTTGTTGCAGAGCAGGGGACAACTTCTGCGCCGCCGGCCCCAGCCGTAATCGCGGCAAGCTGCTTGGCGGTCTCTTTTTGTGTCAGCTTGTCTATTTTATTGGCAACGAGTACATACGGATGCTTTTGCTCTTGTAGTATCTCTATCATTTGCTTGTCAAAGAGCGTGAGGCCGACCTTGGCGTCGAGTATGAGCACCACTTTTTGGGGTGTGACCTCGGGAGAGGTCAGATACCATATAATGAGCTTTTGTATGCTCTCTTTTTCCCGAGGCGATACCTTGGCGTAGCCATAGCCGGGCAGGTCGACAAAATAAAACTTGTTGCTGATTAAAAAAAAGTTGATTTCGGTTGTTTTGCCCGGTTTGCGGCTTACCTTAACCAGCTCGTTTTTATTGCAAAGCGCGTTAATGATGCTCGACTTGCCCACGTTGGAGCGCCCGACAAAAGCAATTGCCGGCACGCCGTCTTGCGTAATAGCATCCGTCCCCCGGATGCCCTTGATAAATGTAGCGGAGTTTATCTTCATATTGTGTTGCCAGTATAAGGCATCGGTGCTATTAACCGTAATTTATCTTTTCGGGGCCAGCGTTTTATCTCCGCTTCGCGGCCTCTTGCCTCGGCTAGGGAGGCGAAGGTCTCTGTATATTTTAAAACCACCGGCCTGCGTATTTTGGTGTAGTGCGCGCCCGACTTGGCGTTGTTGTGCTGCGTAAGCCTTTTTTGCAGATTGTTAGTGCATCCGACGTAGAGCGTCATGTCAGCGCACTCAAGGATGTAGGTAAAATAGCTCACACGCTCATAGTACCTCAAAAAAGGGTCCCGAGACGCAGACTCCCTTCATGAAAATCACATAGTCAATATGACACCATGCTAGCAAAGGTCGAATCATCATTAAAATCATCATTATTACTTATATATGAAAACAAATCGAAAATATTTTCTTCTCTCTTTGATAACCGCCCTTGCGGTTACAGGCATGAGCCTCGGCACCTTGGGCTTTGCGCAGACGGTTACGCCAGTGGCTTGTAGCGTCAACCAATCCTCTGTGGGAGCAAATCAGGCGGCAACCTTTACTGCAACGGGCGGCAATGGAACCTATACCTGGTCGGGTCCTAGCCTCAGCATCACAAACGCATCAGGCAGCCAGTTTGCAGTCAGCTATCCGAACGCCGGGGTGTACACTATTACCGTGGCGAGTGCCGGTCAGACGGCGAGTTGCAACATGACGGTAACAGGGACTGCCACAAGCGGATCGCTCATGTGCTCGCCCGCCACGCAGAGCGTTACGTTGGGGCAGACTGCCAGCGTCTCGGCTACGGGAGGCAGCGGAGCGTACGTTTGGACGTCTCCGGATGTTACTATCAGCAACGCAAACGGTTCGGGCTTTAGCGTAAACTACGCATCAACCGGCCTTAAGACTTTGACGGTCACGAGTGCGGGCGTTGCCGCGACTTGCGAGATAAATGTTCTCGCGGGCGCCGTTACCCCTGTCACCACTCCCGGCTTGCCCAACACGGGCGGCGGTTATGGCCAGCAATAGGAGAAGTTAAGCCAGCCTGCTATCTTTAGATCAGATGAATACCAACCCTGCAAAAATATTTTCGTGGAAGACAGCAATCATCTTATCTTTTGGTGCAGGCTTGCTTGCAGTCAGCCTTTC
>DATCEW010000002.1:0-2405 GCA_036509865.1 Minisyncoccota bacterium | reverse complement strand
ATCCTCTACCCCCGCGCTCTTAAGCGCGTGGTCGACGCGGATAGCCTTGATTGCCTCGGCGACAACGCGCCCCAAGAGCGCCCCGATAAACCAACCGATAAGAAAAATGATAACCGCAAACACGAAATTGGGAATAAAACTGATTACCCCCCACAGCAGGTTGTAAAACGACTGCTGGAGTACCTGCACCCATGTTTGTATGACCATATATAAACCCTAATAAGGATAGTTAATAATGCCTGCGACTCTACCCTGTAATTGTACCAAGCTTGAGACCTCGCAAGGGGAGCTCTGGGGATAAGGGTACACTTACGTCTGTCAGACAGACGCAGCCAAAAACTCAAAAACGCCCTATTTTTATATTGCAAAAGGCTTGAAACGCAAGCTATTTCAATCCTATTTGCAGCTTGTCATGCACGATGCGATGCGAGTAGTCAAAAACATCTTTAAGCAAATGGTCGTTCATATTGAGCCGGTAAAAAAAGCTCTCCGAGGTAAGGAGCGCGTAGCGTATCTCTTTGCCCACCTCGGCCTCGATGCGGCGCACCCTATCGCGGAGCATCCGCTCGTTGACTTTATCTCCCACAATAAGCGCGTCGAGCGGCGCATCCCACTCACCCATAAAAACACCGCACACCACCACGAGCTTGATAGAGCCAGTGCGTCGCACGCGCTCATAGAGCTCGCCACCAAGCTCCGGCGCGTTAAGCAGCAAGTTTTGCAGCGCGGCTATATATTTAAAATCATCGTTGAGGACAAAGCGCACGCCGAGCGCGCGAGCGCGATTAACCTGCTTGACCAGCTTTATCTGCTCGAGCATGGCAAGCTCGCGACGAGCCTCCTTTTCTTTAACTTGCGCGCGCGCCGCCGCCTCGACAAGCGTAAAGGACTGCTTTTGATTAAACAAAAAAAGGCGCAACAGTTTGACCCTTCCGGCGCTTCCAAAAAGTTTTGAGAGTATATCAGGCATGCAGCGTATCTAGAGTACTATCGAGTCAGTACTTGGGTATTCTACTCGGCTGCTCGCATCAGCGCAAAGCCACAGAATTTTGAAAAAGAAAATGCCCGCATCAACCAAAAAAACGGAAGGTGCGGAGCATTGTAGTCGAAGCGATTGCTCAATGATGAGGAAAAAGAATAGGATTATTAAACAACTCGACAGACGCTTTGAAGCCAGCAGGCAACGAACCTTTGGAGAATAGTGTTTCGAGCTTTGCCCGCGCACGGACAAGGTCTACATTGGGCGAATCACGATCAATAATCGTGAACACAATGAGACGTTGCTTCGACTGGGGATTGTGCACGCCGCTCAAAATTGAGTAAGGGGTTGGCTGTTCCCTGTCGAATATCACTTTTACTATATCCGGAATGATTTTTTCGATCTTCGCTCTTTCCGTTTCTTCTATCGAACCCGCGACATTTAGAAAGATCTGTAGCATGAGAATATCTCCTCCAGTGCTTCCGATTCCACATCAGACAATACAACTAAAACGAGCACTTTGCCAATCAACATAAGAAAATGCCCTAACAAAAGTTAGGGCGGGCAAAAGGGGGTGGGAAGGAGGGGAGAGGAAGCGGTGAGAAAAAGAGCGGGGAGAAGAAAGAAAGGTGGATCCATTCATTACTACTCCCCTATTTGATAAAAGGTTACAAAACAAAAATCCCGCCAACCAATATGGTGGCGGGATTTTTGTTTACATAGGGCAGTCCTATGTATTTGGGTTTTGATTACTTAAGCTCGCGCCGTCTATATTGACGGCATCTTCACAGCTTTATAAGTCGCAAGCGACTTACTTGAGTTCGACTTTGCCGCCGGCGGCTTCGACCGCCGCTTTAAGCTTTTGCGCATCCTCCTTCTTCATCCCCTCCTTGAGCACGGTCGGGGTTGCATCAACGAGGTCCTTTGCCTCCTTGAGGCCGAGGCCGAGCGCGTCTTTAACCGCCTTGATAACCTGCACCTTGGTTGCGCCGGAGTCGGTGAGGTGAGCATTGAAGCTCGACTTCTCCTCTACTGCTTCGCCGCCGGCCGCCGGAGCTGCCGCGACTGCCGCAGCCGAGACGCCCCAGTGCGACTCGAGAGCCTTAACGAGCTCGTGGAGCTCAAGGACGCTCATCTTCTCAACTGACTCTATAAGAGTCTTAAACTTGGCTGGCGCTTCTTTTTTTTCTTCTTTCTTTTCCTCTGCTGCCGGAGCTGCTGCTACCGGAGCATCTACTGTTGTTTCCTCTGGCATTTGATTTAGCGAAATCATGCCGCGTCTACGTCCTTTGGGACGCGGCCTTTTTTCAATTAGTTTTTAATTTTGCTTTGCCTTTTCGCTTATAGCGACAGCAAGCATTTGAAGAGGGCTGTTGATAAGCTGCACAAACTGGCCGCGCAAGGCCTGCATACCCGGTATAGATGC
>DATCEW010000001.1:0-14070 GCA_036509865.1 Minisyncoccota bacterium | reverse complement strand
GACACACCCCGAGTTGATATCGACGCGGTCCCCTCCGGCTCCATAGGCCTCGACTGGGCACTCGGCATCGGCGGCTACCCGCGCGGCCGCATCATCGAAATTTTTGGCCCTGAAAGTTCGGGCAAAACAACGCTTACGCTCCACGCCATTGCCGAGGCGCAAAAAAAAGGCGGCATCTGCGCGTTTATCGATGCAGAGCACGCGCTCGACCCTGAGTATGCCAAAAAAATCGGCGTCAAACTTAACGAGCTCCTCGTATCGCAGCCCGACACTGGCGAGCAAGCGCTTGAGATTGTCGAGAGCCTCGTGCGCTCCGGCAAAATAGACATTGTGGTCATAGACTCGGTCGCCGCGCTTACCCCTAAAGACGAAATAGAGGGTGACATGGGCGCAACGCACGTGGGCAAGCAAGCGCGCCTCATGAGCCAGGCCTTGCGCAAGCTCACGGCCATTACGGCCAAGAGCAAAACAATTGTTATCTTTATCAACCAGATCCGCATGCAAATCGGCGTGATGTTTGGCAATCCGGAGACCACCACCGGTGGCAAGGCACTTAAGTTTTATACCTCGGTGCGCCTCGACATACGCCGCATTGCGCAAATTAAAAAGGGCGAGGAGGTGGTAGGCGGCCGCCATCGTGTAAAAGTAGTTAAAAATAAAATTGCCGCGCCTTTCCGCAAAACCGAGTTTGACCTCCTTTACAACGAGGGCATCTCGCGCGAGGGCGAGCTCTTGGCGCTCGGCGAGAGCCTCGGCATCGTGCACAAAAGCGGCGCCTCGTACTCGTTTACGCCGGCTGATGGCGAAAAGATTGCCCTCGGCCGCGGCTACGATGCTTCGCGCACCTATTTGAGAGAAAATAAAAAAGTAGCCACCGAAATCCTAAAAGAAATCCGCAAAGGTTTGGCCAACAGCACCACTGGCGTCTCCAGCAGCAAAAGCGAAGAAGGCTCGGAGGAGTAAAACTACGCCAGTATACTTCCCGAATATCTATGAGATGCGCTTAGCGAGCGAACGGCATCCACCAAGAGCGAGACGGCTGCTAGGGCGGCAACGAAGAGCGTTAATTGCACCGCAAGATGCGTGTGCTCGACGGCATAGAGAAGGTAGTTGCTGATGGCGCCTATGCCGCTCTTCTCCACCATAAAAAAGTTATCAAATACTTTTGAGACCCATACCAAGCGGCCAATCGCCCAAATCGAAAGTATGAGCGCGTAGATTTTGAGCGCAGTAAGCTCCGTGAGTTTGCGCATGGTGTAGACAACGCCAACGCTCGCCATCACCTGCTGCTCTATTTTACTTACGTGATTGCTCATGATAATTGCAACTTAGCTTATATGCTCGTGGTTACTGATTTATAAATCTTTTTAAACTCGGCTTTAGCGCGGTGTACGCGGGTTTTTATCGCACCCACGCTTACCCCCTCGAGCTTAGCCATCTCCTCTTGGGTTTTACCGTCGATAAAAAACGAGGAGAGCGCTCTGGCAAACGGCGCCGGCATCCGCGAGAGCACCGAGGCCACCTCGTCAACAAACTCCTTTTTTTCAAACTGCCGCAGATTTTTGTCGGGGATGAGCGCCCATATCTCTTCGTCGAGCTCCACTATCCTACCCCCCTCGCGTTTGCGCTTGGCATAATGCGTGAGCGCCGTGTTGATGAGGATGCGATAGCCCCAGGAGGAAAAGCTCGCTCCCTCCACTATTTTAAACTTTGAGGCATTGAGGTAAATTTTGGTAAAAGCCTCTTGGACAATATCCTCGGCCTCTTCCCGCTCGTGCACAATACTCATGGCCTTACGCAAAAAGGGCTCCTCATATTTGCGCACCAGCAAAGCAAAGAGCGACGGGTGCTCCGTGGAGAGCGCGAGTACCTCTTCGTCACTCTTGCCCTCTCCTTTATCCTCAAGGGATAGGTGTTCCTTCATGGCAATACTGTACATCATACCGTGCGCTATTTACAACCAGCGCTTGCGCGAAGAGGTTACGGTAGGTATAGTGGCTGTATGACCGCAACGCGCTCGATTATCGGCCTCGTCCTAAACGTCCTTCTTCGGAAGGGTGGAGGCCTTGCGCGTTTTTAGGAAAATACTTTCGTAAAAACTCCCCAGCCCTCCACCCAAAAAGTGAGGGCTGTTTTGTAGCGTAATCTGAGAGTTCTTTCACAAAAGGAGGTAGAGGTGCACATTATTATCTGCAAGCCGCGAGCCTTTGTGTATCCCGAAGGGGACGAGGTGAAGGAAGAAGCTGTTGTAAAAGCGGCCAAGGATTTTAAGATTCGACCCAAGAAAAAGCAGGCGCACTATAAGCGGCCCCGAGGCGGTTCGCGCGGGGTAAGAAAAGTGTGTTTCTAGCCCAAAGCCCCGAGCAATGCGCTCGGGGCTTTTTTACTCGACAAAGGCCGGTTTTTGGGTACAATGCCTCTATCGCCTTACGGCGCATTTTTTATGGCAATGCTTGAATACAACGAAATACTCAAAGGAAAAGTGGTGTTGCTTAACGGCGAGCCGTACGAGGTGCTTGATGCACACGTCTTTCGCAAGCAGCAGCGCAAGCCAGTCAACCAGACCAAGCTGCGCCACCTTATTACCGGCAAAGTGACCGAGCAAGCGTTCCACGTTTCCGAAAAGATAGAGGAGGCCGACCTCTCTACTAAAAATGTAAAGTTCCTTTACAAAAACCGCGGCGAGTGGTGGTTTTGCGATGAAAAAAACGCGGGAGACCGCTTTGAGCTGAGCGACGAGACGGTGGGCGAACAAGGCAAATATATTAAACCCAACACTATCATCGAGGCGCTTTTGTTTGATGACCCTGCCATAGACCAAGATGAGGGCAAAATAATAGGCCTCAAGATGCCCATTAAAGTGGAGCTTAAAGTTACCGAGGCGCCGCCCGCGGTTAAGGGCAACACCGCGCAAGGCGGCAGCAAGCTTATAACACTCGAAACAGGCGCCACCATCAACGCTCCCCTTTTTATAAACGAGGGTGACATAGTGCGCATCAACACCGAACTCGGCCAATACGTCGAGCGCGTAGACAAAAAATAAAACTCAATTACCGAACGATATAAGGTAAGAGTGCCATAAAGCGGGCTCTTTTGACTGCTTGCGCAAGCGCGCGCTGGTTGGCGGCGCTCAAATTGGTGCGGCGGCGCGGCATGATTTTGCCGTGCGGGTTGATAAACTTTTTGAGCGTCTCAATGTCTTTGTAATCGATGTGCTTTATTTGTCCTGTAAAAAATTCTTTCATAATTATATTTTTGTTAGAAAGGAATGTCGTCTGGATTAATGTCTTCTTGCGGGTAGTCTATAGCGTCTTCTTTAGGCGCTTTTTGCGGCGCTTCGGCGTCCGACATATCAGCTCCGCTATTGTAATTACCACCTCCTGCGCTACCGCCGCCTTTAGGGCCAAACTGTACGCGCTCGGCGATGATCTCGGTTTTGTATTGTTTAACCCCCTCTTTATTGTCCCAACTGCGGGTTTGGATGCGGCCTTCAATGTACGCAGGGCTGCCTTTTTTAAGATACTGCGCGCAGGTCTCGGCCTGGCGGCCAAACACCACCACGTTGTGAAACTCTACCTGCTCGGCCTTGGTGCCGTCGGCTTTTTTAAATACGCGGTTTGTTGCAACACCAAAGGAGGCCACATTGCCGCCCGAGGGCATCGCGCGCAATTCCGGGTCGCGGGTAAGGTTACCGTAAATCATTACTTTGTTGATGTACATACGGTTAGTACTTAAGCGACTAAAGCATCAATGCTCTTGTCGAGATCTGCCTCGGATATATCTGCCGAAACCTCGGCCGCTGCCTCCGGCTTCTTTAAGGTCTCGCCCTCGAGGCGGTCTGAGGCAAACACCGCGCGGCGAGGGGTGATGCTGGCGTCCTCGCGCACCGTTTCGATAAGGAGGTGGCGCAACACCTCGTGCGTAGCGCGCAGGTAGTGCTCGAGTGCGGCGATGTTTGCCTTTTCAGTAGCAAATTTAATAAAGCCAAAATATGCCTCGCCGTACTTCTCGCGCTTGCCTTGTCCGCGGCGCTCGATAATATAGGCAAGCGGGATTTTAACCGGAGCCGCTTCTTTTAGTATCTCGGCAGAGCCGAGCACGGTGCGAAGTTTATCTACCGCAGCGGCCGCCTCGGCCTCGGTGAGCGTAGGTAGGAGGTGAAAGCCGACCTCATAGACGGCTGTTTCATCACTAGTGTTCGCTTGGGTAAAAGGAGCCGTGGCTCCCTGCGACGTTTCTTCCATGGAGGTACCTTACCACAGCGCTCGCTGCCCTGCAAGGTTTACCTGTATGTTCAAACCTTAAAGATCTTTTTGGAGTTCTCCAGTATTTTGGCGGCCATCTCTTCCACCGGAAGCTCTTTGATGGCGGCGATTTTTTTGACCACTTCGGCCACATACGCGGGCTCGTTGCGCTTGCCTCTAAAAGGCACCGGCGCGGCAAAGGGCGAGTCTGTTTCGCTCAGGATTTTGTCGAGCGGCGTTACTTTAATCGAATCATTATACATATCGGTGTACGTTATCGGCCCGGGGAAGGATAGGTAACAGCCAAGGTCGAGATATGTTTGAGCCAACTCCCCCGACCCGGTAAAAAAGTGAATGATAACTTTTAATTTAGGATGAGTGCCCGTGTAGTCTTTTAACATCAGGAGCATATCCTCATGCGCATCTCTACAATGTATGATGAGCGGCTTGTTAAGCTCAAGCGCCAGGTCTATTTGTTTTATAAATCTCTTTTTTTGCGCCTCCCTCTCCTCGGGCGTTGTGCCGGAGCGAAAGTAATCAAGCCCACACTCCCCTATGGCCACTACTTTAGAGTCGGCCGCAAGCTCTTTGTAATTTGAGGCATCAAACTCCTCTTCCACATTATCGTTGGGATGCAACCCGACCGATGCCCACAAAAAATCATACTGCTCGGCAAGCTCGACAGCCTCCCGGCTTGTTTTAAAATCAGTGCCCACCACAATGCCGCCCACCCCGCTCTCTTGCATGCGGGCGAGCGCCTCCTCCCTGTCCGCATCAAACTGCGGCAGCTGCAAGTGGCAATGCGCGTCAAAGAGCTTCATGGCTACTCTTTGCGCGCAAACATGTTTGCCGGTTTTTTGTTTGCCATAATAGCGTCAATAATTTTTTGGCTCGTCTGAGGCAAGAGCGGCTCGAGCATCAGGTCTATCGCGGCGAGCTCGCGCACTAGCTCGGCAATAAGCTCGCGGCCGCGTTCGGGGTCGCTTTTTACTATCCTAAACGGCTCTGTTTGGGTAATAGTTTGGTCGAGCGCGCCCATGCGCTCAAACACATAATCGAACGCTTGATTTATTTCAAACTGCTCTAACTTCTCTGAAAACTCTTTTGGAAACGGCTTCCACTCCACCTTTACAGGCTCAGCAAGGTTTGTCTCTGCCAATTGCATAATGCGCGCAACTAAATTGCCTAAACCATTGGCGAGGTTGGCATTGTAGATTTCCTTAAATTTTTCCATCGTAAAGTCGGAGTCCTCGGTCGGGCTTATGTGCCGCAATAAGTAATAGCGCAGCGCATCAACGCCGTACGCATCGACGATGGCAACAGGGTCGATGACGTTGCCGAGCGACTTGCTCATTTTTTGGCCGCCCGAGTTGATAAACCCGTGGATAAAAATGAGTCCGGTGTGCGGCAAGCTGGCAGACATAAGCATCGCCTGCCACATCGTTGCCTGCTGGCGCACCTGGTCTTTGCCCGCCATTTGCACGCAGTCTTTGCTACCGTTCCAAAACTTTTTAAACTTTGTCTCGTCGTCGGGCCAACCGAGCGTGGAAATATAGTTGACGAGCGCATCAAACCACACATACATCACGTGGCTCTCGTCATCTGGCACCTCCACGCCCCAGGGCATTTTTGCTTTCAGGCGCGAGATTGAAAAATCTTGCAGACCTTTATCTTCGGCAAGCGAGCGCATCTCATTGAGCCGGTAGTTCGGCACTACAAAATCGGTGCGTTTATACAGCTCTTGCAGGCGCTCCTGATATTTTGAAAGGCGGAAGAAATAATTTTCCTCAAGGCGAATCTCAAGCTCGAGGGCCGGGTGGAGTGGGCAATGGCCGTCTACGAGCTCGGAGTCGGTTTTTTCGAGCTCGCAGCCGACGCAATATTTTATCTCATACTCCTGCTTGTAGATATCGCCTGCCGCTTTGCATCGGCGCCACATCTCCTGCGCCGCGTGCTTGTGCGCCGGGCTGGTGGTGCGGATAAACGCATCGTAGGTGAGGTTTAATTTGTCTTTAAGGATCGAGAACTTTGCCGCATACTCATCGGCGTACGCCTGCGGCGTCTGGCCGTTTTCGAGCGCTTTTTGCCAGATCTTTTGTCCGTGCTCGTCGACGCCAAAGTTAAAAAAAACATCATAGCCCATGAGCCGCTTAAAGCGCGCAAGCGCGTCGGCCTGCACTATCTCAAGCGAAAAGCCGATATGCGGCGCGGCATTTACATAAGGGATAGTGGTAGTGAGGTAAAAAGGTTTTTTGTCAGCCATGGCGGTTTGCTGATACTACTTTGCTTCCCCGTCGGGTGTAAAGCCCTGCCGCGCGAGCAACTTTGTTTTTTGTTTGTCGATGTCGGAGACTATCTCCTGCACCGCGCCGGCGATAGGCACCGAGAGCAGCACGCCGAGGAAGCCTACTAATTTAAAACCGATGAGAAGCGAGAGTATCACCAAGAGCGGCGGGATACCCACCACTTTTTTAACCACCACGGGATAAATAAGGTGCGCCTCAAATTGCTGGATCACTATATACAGCCCGGCAACCAAGAGCGCCTCGGTTACTCCGCCGTCGCCAAAAGCAACCGCCACCGCAGGCACCGCCGCAAGAAATTGGCCGAAGACCGGTATCAGCTCAAAGGCCGCCGCAATGAGCGAGAGCAGGAGCGCGTGCGGGACTCCGAGTATCACGAGGCCGAGGTAGAGGAGCACGCCGATAATGGCGGCGAGTATAAGCTGGCCCTGCATCCATTTGCCTATCTTTTCCTGCGAGCGCTTCCATAAATTGAGCACGTATACCTGGCTGTGAGCCGGCGTCACGATGCGGAGGAAGTCGTCTACGCCGGTCTCTTGCACCGAAAAGTAAATCGAAAACACGACAATGAGCACAAAAGAGGTGAGCCCGCCGAAGAACGCCGAGACCGTGCTAAAAACGCCGCCCGTGGTGTTGCTAATGGTCGTTGATATATTTTGGAGGAGATCCGCCGAGGAAAAATTGTTGGTAACCGACCAAGGGAGGAGCCCGTGCGTCGTGTCGGATATGTTTATAGAGGAGAGCGTAGCCGGCAATTGCTTGAGGAAGGTGGCGGCGTCGTTTAGTATTGGTGGAACAAAGAAAAAAAGTATGCTAAAAAATATTCCTCCTATAAGCAGATATATGAGGATGACCGAAAGCAGCCGGTTGAGGCCGTGGCGCATAAAATAGCGTATCGCCGGCTCCACTGCCGAGGCAATCACTATTGCCGAGAGTACCACCAGCACGATGTCGCGCAAATACCAGAGGAGAAATATGAGAAGTCCAAAGAGTATGGACTTGATGATGCTGCCCGACGTGATATTAATGCTTATCTGGTCCCCCTTCATAGGACACATGATAGCACAAATGGGTGTGTGGCTCAGGATTTGAGTTGACCCTTGAGCAGAGCTGCCAAACTGGCCAATGCCACCCGCTCCTGCTCGCCGGTGTCGCGATGGCGCAGCGTGACCGTGTCTTTGAGCTCGGGATTCTCGCCCAAGGTGTCGAAGTCGACCGTGATACACCACGGCGTGCCGACCTCGTCTTGCCTCCGGTAGCGCTTGCCGATGTTGCCGTTGTCGTCCCAAACGATTTGCGGTATTTCCTTTTTAAGCGCTGAGTAAATCTCGCGCGCCTTTGCCACGAGCTCCGGCTTGTTTTTGAGCAAAGGAAACACGGCGGCTTTGACGGGAGCCACGATCGGTTTAAATTTTAAATACGTGCGCGGCTCACCCCCCAACTCATCTTCGGTATAAGCGGAAGAAAGCACCGCGAGCAGCGTGCGCTCGACGCCAAACGACGGCTCAATAACATGCGGGACAAAGGCTTCCTCGCCCTCCGGCGCATATTTAAGATTTTGTCCTGAGCCGGCTTCGTGTGCTGATAAATCAAAGTCGCCTCGATACGCAAGACCGTAGAGCTCTTTGCGGCCAAACGGAAAATCAAATTCAAAGTCAATCGTGCGCTTGCTGTAGTGCGCGCGGTCGCCGTCTCCCACCTCAAGCTCATGCACGCTCTCGCTCGGGATGCCTACGGCCGTATTAAATGCATGCACGTCTTTGCGCCACGCCTCAAACGCGCCCTCCCACTCGCTTGGCCGCACAAAATACTCAACCTCCATCTGCTCGAGCTCTCGCACGCGGAAGATAAAATCGCGCGGGGCAATCTCGTTGCGAAAAGCCTTTCCTATCTGGCCAATGCCAAATGGGAGCTTTGGATGAAACGAGTCGACCACATTTTTAAAGTTTACAAAAATGCCGCCGGCAGTCTCCGGCCGCAAATACGAAACAGACGACTCGTCCTCGCTCGCACCGATGTTTGTCTTAAACATCATATTAAATTGCCGCGCTTCGCCGAGCTTGCCTCCACACTCAGGACATTTTTTGGCGTCTTCCAACGTGTCAGCGCGAAAGCGTTTTTTACATTTTTCACACTCAACCAACGGGTCGGAAAAACCGCTCACATGCCCGCTTGCCTCCCATACTTTGGCGTTCATTAAAATTGCCGCATCAAGGCCGTACATGTCGTCGCGGCTTTCGACAAACATCCGCCACCAGATATTTTTTATATTGTTTTTGAGCGCGACGCCCAAAGGGCCGTAGTCCCACGTGCCGGCGAGACCGCCGTAAATCTCCGAGCCCCGATACACAAACCCCCGCCGTTTACAGAGACTCACTATCTTTTCCATCAAATCGTCCTGCATAGGAGCTATCATCATATGAGAGAGCACCTATGTCAAACTTTGTTTTGTACCAAGTTTCTCAACTTATATGTATTTCCATGACTCAAAAGCCCGAGATACGACTCGACTACGGTATCTTTTCTTCCCGTTTCTTGCAATCTCCGAAACATCCGCTTTTTGGTAGCCGTGCGCAGTACACGGGCGACAAAGAAGGCGCGTCCTCCTCCGACGGTCGTCGGTTTTATATCGAAGCTTACTTCGCCAAAGCACGGCACGCAGTTTCATGTTGGCAAACCGATATTCCACTTATACTTATAGCGAAACCGATTGTAGTAGCCATAAAAATTGTATCAGATAGGAAAAGGCCCGACGCAAGCGTCGGGCCAAAGGGAACAAGTCCCAAGTTCTAAGTGCTAGGAAACAGCCACGCGAGCACGCAAGTAGGAGTAGCGACCGCCGACACCCGCCCAGTAGACGCCGAACCTGCCGCCGCTCCAGCGGCAACTCGGCACGTTGCCGTCGGAGTAGCGCGAGCCCGCACAAAGCGTCCAATTTTCGATGTCCAGGTGCTTTCCTGTTTCATCGAAATACTTGAGTTCCAATATCATACGCTCTTTCAGCGTTATGGTATTGATGCCCGCTTCAGCAATATCGCTCGCCGACTTGTTGGCCATCTCGGGATCGGCTTCGACTGTGTCACGCACCCACACCACATGTGAACCTTGCGGCCGCACAGCAATGTCGGTGATGGCATTGAGATCACTCTCATAACGCCAAGTTTTGAACGCCCGGGTGCAAGCATCAAAGACGATGCTGTGTGTTAGCCCGGGGATAACGACGATGCCACCGCATGGGTAGCCCGGCTTCGGCGGGACATTGAGGTTCGAGAGGCGAACCGTGTGACTGAAGCGCTTTTCGTAAAACACTTGCCACTCGGTCAAGTTGAATTCGGGCAATGGCTGCCCCAACACCGAGCGCAAATCCGCTCCCAACTCCTTTTTGTTCGCCAAGTAATAGCGAACCTTTTCGGGGTCGAGATCGCGGGGCGCCTGCTGCATAAGCGCAGCAGCAAACTCCCACGTCTCGCCGGCAGTGAGGGAAGCCGAGACAGGGGTCGCGGCGGCGGTATCAACAGTCTGGACTGTCCCACTGGTCATGGGCTGTTCCTTTTGTTTACAAGGGACGCGGAGGATTCCGTTCCGCTAGATAATTTACCACATTCTATTGGTAAGAGTCAATAGCTCGAAAAACCCTTGTTTTAAAGCTTATTTCGACACTACCAGATCCATGCCGCTTTGGAAACCGCTGTCGTTGGGTAGGAAGGTGGTGGGCGCGTCGGCTGTGGCATTGAGCGTCACTTGTGCAAAGCGGTCTTGGCCGGCAAGCGACACCGCGCTTGTAAGAGCTGGCGCCGTGCCCACTTGGCTGAGGCTCGGCGTTACTACTATCTGAAACGAAGCTTGCTTAGCGGCGGCAGTATATCCTACGCCCGCGTTAAGGTCGCCCAGGCTCCACGTGACGGTTCGGCTCGCGCTGTCGTAACTTACACCTAAAGTGGGAGAAGAGACATAGCGCACGTAGGGTGGCAGCGTGGCTGAGACGATTGCATTGGCCACCGTGTTAGAAGAGTTTTTAACCGTCCAGACTACTCCATAGGAGGTGTCGCTCTCGGCCTGAGGAGGCATGGGTCCGCTGTTAGTAAACGGCCCGCTAAAGTGGAACGCTTGCGAGGTCAAGGAGAGTGCCGAGGCGATAGATACCTGCGCCGAAGCGGCCGAGGAAACCTGCTGCGGCACATTGTTTTGATCTTGCCTCGTCCCTTGCACGGCTAAGTTGAGGCTGATGGTCGGATTGGTAATCAAGACTCCCCCGCTGCCGGCCGGCAATGATGCAAACGAAAATTGGAAGGAGCCCTGGCCGCCCGCCGGGATATCGGCAAGCTCGGGATCCTGCGCCGAGCTCCACGTGATAGTGCCGTTTTGCGATTGATAAAAGCCGTTTGAGGCGGAGACGGAGTTTTTATCAAGCGCCGGCCCGGTGAGCGTGAGCGTGAGCTGTACGTTTGATACGGCAGTGGGGAGATTATTTTGCCAGGTAAGCGTGCCCTGGAGCGGCGAGGCGCCGGACACCGAAATATCTTTGCCGCCTTGCCCATTTACGGTGATGACACCGCTGATAAAAGGTTTGCGTACCGTGATGGTTTGCGGCACCGTGAGTATCGGCACGGCAATAGTGGTGTCGGTCGGGTCGGTATTGGAGCCCGCGATAAAGCGGAACACCCGCTGGTCGCCGTCTTGCCCGTCGATAGATCCGATGAGATGTATGACTGCCGACGCGCCGGGAGCAAGCGTGCCAAGTTGCCAAAATGTCCCGCCTGTTTGCGCTTGAGGCGTCGTGCTCGCTACCGAAAACCCAAACGGATATTGCCCCTGCATCACTAAGTTTTGTATGGGAGTGGTTGCGTTGCTTTGCACCGTTATCGTTATGGGGAACTGCTGCCCCGCTATCGCCTCGCTGGGAGCATCAATGGAGACCGAGACGGGAGAGGAGCCGATGACAAAATCGGCCTCGGCTTGCTTCTCAAACACGGCGTTGGAGCCGGCAATGCTGTACTCGAGCGCGACCTGCACCTTTTCCTGCGTGCCTTCTTGCCCGTAAAAAATCCCGCTCGCGGTTTGTTTTATCTGCTGCCCCGGGGCGACGGTGCCAATCGTTTGCCGCACCTGCGAGAGCGCGGCTCCGGAGTCTTGCGGGTCGCGCGTGCCGTTAGGATAGGTAATAACCAGATCAACCAGAGAAATTGCGGAGGTGTTGCGATTGCCGACGATTATCTCAAACGGGACCGCCTTGCCCGCATCAATAAGCGACGGCATCACTACCTGCAGGTCGATATTGCCCGGCGAGATAATGTTGCCGCCGCCAAAAAATATGTAAGCGGCGGCGGCCATAGCAAGGATAAAAAAGACAAGCGATCCTATAAAAAATTTGGAGGCAAAAGACATCTTCTTTTTCATATACGATTGCGAAAATTGCGCGAGCGGCGGCTTTTTTACTTCGACTTTTTTTGCTTGGCTCTCGGCCTCTTCGGCTGACAAAGGCCACGTAACCGGAGCCTCGACATCGCTTGGAGTGAGCGGCATGCGTATGTCGCTTATGGGCTTTTGCTTGCGAGCTCGCGAGTAGAGCTTGGCTTTGAGTATTTCAATATCGTCCTTCTCCTCCGGAGGCATCTAAAAAGTATACCACTTTAGATTTAAAGCCCGCTCGATTGGAGGGACTCGTTTATCGTGCGGATGAGGAGACTGCGGGAGCGGGCGGCTTCGGCTGCCAACTCAAGACTAAAAAAGGTATCGGAGATAAACGGCACAAGCTCCGGCGTGCGTGGCAAGTAGCCGAGCTGCGCAAGCACGCGCAGCACCAGCACGCACTCCACCGCCTGGGCATCTTGCTCGCTCACAGCAGAAGCCAAAAACAGCAAGCCCTCGCGCACGGCATGGTAAAGCGGCGCTACCGGCTCCTCGCCTTGTACCAAACGGAGCAGCAGGCGCGCGATGCGGCCGGAGGCTTGTCGGCGCACCGAGCTTGCCCCCACGCAATCGCGCGAAATATGCTCCACGCCCACCAAGCGCCACTCGGCCTTGCCGCGCACTAACGAAAAGCGCGCGCGAGTAAGCGGCTCAAGCCCGTAGCGCAGTTTGGATTGCTCTACCCTGCTCGAGCGCGCAGCGGCGCGGATGAGTCCGAGCTCCTCGGTAAGCAAAGAGAGCCGGGTGTTTGCCTCCCCCACGGTGTATTTAGCTAAAATAATCCCCTCCGTGATATGGATTTTATGCATGGCTCTTTATTGCAGGAGCTCTACCTCCAAACTGCCGAGGCCGGTTTGCGTGATAATCTCTGCTTTAAATTTTTCGGCAATCTTTTTATCTTCGGCGTTTACTCTGAGCACATAGTGCGGCCTGTCGCTCATCTGCATCTTTTCCTGCTTGCGCCAGTCTTGTATGACGCGTGCAAACTCACGCACGAGCCCCTCCTCTTTAAGCTCCGCCGTGAGCGCGATGTCGAGCCATACCTCATCCTCTAAAGCAGCGTCCTCAACAACCTCTTTAATATTGAGCTCGTCTTGTAAAACCTCGTGCAGCTCAATAGTGGCCGGCAATTTTTTTACTTTAAGCAAAGCGAGCGGCTGGCGCAATTTGATGCCGGTCCGCTCGCGCGCCTGCAACCCGAGCGACGCAAGCTTGCGCGTTTGCTTCATGCCCTCAATTAATTCTTTATCAATGGCGCCGACTGTAGGCCACTTGCACAAGTGCACGCTCTCGGGGTCGCCTCCTTCCCTCACGCTCAAAAATAAATGTTCGGCAAAAAAAGGCATTACCGGAGCCATGAGGTGAGAGAGGGTGTAGAGCACGTGCCTAAGCGTTGCGAGCGCCTCTTCTTTATCACTACCTTCTGTTTTAAACCTATCGCGCGAGCGCCGCAGATACCAGGTGGAGAGGTCATCGACAAACTCGGCAAGCGGGCGCGTGGCATTGTCGAGCTGGTAGCTCTCGTATCCGGCAGTGCTCTCGGCGATTATCTGGTTAAGACGCGAAAGTATCCAGCGATCCAACACATGCAAGGGTGGAGTTTGCTTCAGCAAATCTTGCTTCCCGCTCACCCTCAACCCCCCGGAGGGGTGTCGGCGTTCACATCCAGCAAGATTTGCCTCCGCTGAAGCTATGCTTGCCGGAGCATACAACTCATAAAAACTCCGCACATTGTCGAGGCGCATGAGTATTTTTTTAGAAACATCCTCTACCCCCCGCTCGGAAAAGCGCAGATCCTCGCCGCGGATAACCGCCGAGGAGAGCAGATAGTAGCGCAGCGCATCGGCGCCAAACTTCTCGACCAGCTCCATCGGGTCGGGATAATTTTTTAGCTTCTTGCTCATTTTGCGCCCGTCCTCGGCAAGCACGAGGCCGTTGGTAATAACTGCCTTATACGGCGTTTTACCAAAGAGGCCAACGCCAAGCACTATCAGCGAGTAAAACCAGCCGCGCGTTTGGTCGATACCCTCGGCAATAAACTGCGCCGGATATCCTTTTGGCAACAATCCAAAAAGGCGCTTGGGATTAAAAGTGTCCTGCCGCTTTGGATACTC